>NZ_DJLC01000166.1:0-6772 GCF_002434875.1 Acinetobacter sp. UBA6526
AGGTTGTTTCACGTGAAACAACCTTTTTTGATCCATAAAGTCTCCCTTTTAAAAGGGAGATGAGGAGCGATTATAGCTCCGCAAGGGGATTTTAAGCTGACTTTGCTAGAACTTCAGCCATTGCTTTTGCAACTTTATAAACATTATTCATGTTTAAACCAGCCACACAAATACGACCACTGCGAACTAAGTAGATCGCATATTCTTCACGAAGTGTATCCACTTGTTCAGCCGTTAAACCTGTATAGCTAAACATCCCTTTTTGATTCACAAGGTAGCTAAAGTCACGGTCAGGTAAGGCTTTAGTCAACTCATCTTTGAGGATGCTACGCATTTTAATAATACGCTCACGCATCTCTTTGACTTCGCCCTGCCATTGTTGGTTGAGATCAGCGTCATTTAACACTTGATCAACCAACCATGCACCTGTTGTTGGTGGGCTTGAATAGATACGACGTACCGTTGCTTTTAACTGACCGAATGTGCATTTTGCGGCTTCAGCATCATCACATACGAAGGTTAAACCACCAACACGCTCACCATAAAGTGAGAAGATTTTAGAGAAAGAGTTGCTGACAATGAAGTTCAAGCCCGCTTTGTCTAAGGCGCGGATTGCATAAGCATCTTGCTCCATACCATCGCCAAATCCTTGATAAGCGATATCGAGGAATGGAATCAGATTACGCTCTTTTAACACTGCAATCACTTGATCCCACTGTGCTGGATTTAGATCCGCACCTGTTGGGTTGTGGCAGCAAGGATGTAACAACACGATGCTTTGCTCTGGCAAAGTTTTTAATGTCGACAACATACCGTCAAAATCAACACCACGTGTTTTAGCATCAAAATATGGATAGAAGTTGCTCTTGATGCCAGCGCCGTTGAAGATCGCAACATGGTTATCCCACGTTGGTTGGCTCACCCAAACTTCTGAATTTGGAAAATAAGTTTTTAAGAAGTCTGCACCAACTTTTAATGCACCTGAACCACCCAAAGTTTGAATGGTAGCAACACGATCTTGTTGAATTGCTGGGCTGTTTGTACCAAACAATAATGCTTGAATCGCATCACGGTAAGGTTTGAAGCCTTCCATTGGGAGATAAAGTTTGGTTTTATCATTTTTAGGCGCAATACGTTTTTGAGCTTCGATAATGGTATCAAGCTGAGGAACGATACTGTCTTCGTTATAGTACAAACCAATACTCAGGTTAACCTTTTCAGCGCGAGAATCAGCATTAAACTGTTCCATTAAAGAGAGGATTGGATCGCCTGCATAAGGTGGGATATGTTGAAACATTAACAATGTCCTTTTATTCAACAAGGTGCATGGATGTGTCTTGAGGAGCGCTGCTCCAGATGCCCAATAATGTACCAATAAAGCGATGATGAAGCACGCTGTTATTTACATTCTAGTGCAGTATTTACTTACAAATTTCATGGTAAATGGAACAATTATAGAGATTGTCTACAATCAAGCTGTCATACCATGGTCTTAGGATAAAGCCTAGTCAGAGTCAAAAAACGGAATAATCTAAATCAAAGAATAAAAAATTCATGCTATTAACTTATTGTTATGTAATGAAATTATTTATGATTCCCTCTGTTTGTCGTGTGTTGTAAATGTTGTATCTAGATTATAGGGTTGACTGAGCAAGTCTATTTTATTGTCGACAATCCTATTGCATTTTTTATTATATCTCGTTATAAAATCATCAAAACTGTAGAGATTGTCGACAATATGCAAGATACCCTTGTTCCTCAAGCCATCAGCACAAGTCAGGGAATGACCCTGACGGAACATGTATTTAAGCAAATTCAATCGGCGATTGTATTAGGACAAATTCCTGCGGGCAGTAAGATTTCTGAGCCTGAGTTAGCACGTATTTATGGGATTAGTCGTGGTCCTTTACGTGAGGCGATCCATCGTCTCGAAGGTCAAAAACTGGTTGAGCGTACCGCCCATGTCGGTGCACGTGTTGTCTCATTGTCACTACAACAATTTAAAGAACTGTACCAAGTGCGTGCATCCTTAGAAGGTCTAGCTTGTAAACTCGCTGCACAGCATATTGATAAAAAACAAATTCTAGCTTTACGCGATGTATTGCGTATGCATGCCGAAGATGAAAACTTTAAAGCAGGTAAGGGTTATTACTTGCAAGAAGGTCAAGACGATTTCCATTACTGCATTATCAAAAGCAGTGGCAATAAAACCTTAGAGAAAATGTTATGTGATGAGCTTTATCACCTCATCCGTATGTATCGAATTCAATTTTCAAATACCCCAGATCGACCAAGTAAAGCTTGGGACGAACATATCCGCATATTAGATGCGATTGCTGAGGGTGATGGTGAATTGGCTGAAATGCTGATGCACCGTCACATCAATGCATCCTACAAAATTGTTGAGCAAACATTGCTGCAAACTCAAGGAGAACATCAACATGGCTAAATCTGCTGGTCAGCTATTCCGCGACGCGGTCGCAAATGAAAAACCATTACAAGTGGTCGGTGCGATTAACGCCAATCATGCATTGTTAGCAAAACGTGCAGGCTATAAAGCAATTTATTTGTCTGGTGGTGGTGTTGCTGCTGGTTCGTTGGGTTTACCTGATTTGGGTATTAGCAACCTTGATGATGTATTGACGGATGTACGCCGTATTACGGATGTCTGTGATCTACCATTATTGGTTGATGTGGATACAGGTTTTGGTGCTTCAGCATTCAACATTGCACGTACCACTAAATCAATGATTAAGTTCGGCGCAGCAGCAATGCACATCGAAGACCAAGTAGGTGCAAAACGTTGTGGTCATCGTCCGAATAAAGCCATCGTCACGCAGCAAGAAATGGTTGATCGTATCAAAGCGGCGGTTGATGCACGTACTGATGAAAACTTTGTGATCATGGCACGTACCGATGCGCTTGCAGTTGAAGGCTTACAAGCAGCAATTGATCGTGCAGGTGCGTACATCGAAGCAGGTGCGGATATGTTGTTCCCTGAAGCAATCACTGAATTAGCGATGTACAAGCAATTTGCTGATCTCACCAAAGTGCCAGTATTAGCGAATATCACTGAGTTTGGTTCTACGCCGTTATTCACGACTGAAGAATTGGCTTCTGCCGATGTCAGCATTGCGTTATATCCACTTTCTGCATTCCGTGCGATGAACAAAGCTGCAGAAAATGTCTATGAGACGTTGCGTAAAGAAGGCACACAGAAGAACGTTGTTGACACCATGCAAACGCGTCAAGAATTGTATGAACGCATTAACTATCACGCGTTTGAACAGTATCTTGATGCATCGTTTGAAAAAGCAAAATAAGAAATCCCCCTAAATCCCCCTTTTCAAAGGGGGACTTCCCTCCCTTTGGAAAGGGAGGGCTAGGGAGGGATTTTAGAACTCATAATTCACATAGAAAGAACAGAAAAGGACAATCTTATGAGCAGTAATGAAACTCCAACAGGCTTCAAGCCAAAAAAATCAGTTGCGTTAAGTGGTCAAGTTGCAGGTAACACTGCACTTTGTACCGTGGGTCGTAGTGGTAATGACTTGCACTACCGTGGTTATGACATTCTTGACCTTGCAGTTGGAAGCCAATTTGAAGAAGTTGCACACTTACTTGTACATGGCAAACTTCCAAACAAAGCTGAGTTGAAAGCATATAAAGCAAAACTTAAAGCACTTCGCGGCTTGCCAGCAGCATTGAAAACTGCACTTGAGCAGTTGCCACCATCTGCACATCCAATGGACGTAATGCGTACAGGTGTATCTGTGCTCGGTTGTTTAACACCTGAACATGAAGACCACAATGAAGCAGGTGCGAAAGACATCGCTGACAAATTGATGGCAAGCTTGGGTTCAATGTTGTTGTATTGGTACCACTTCAGCAACAACGGTCGTCGTATTGAAGTTGAAACCAATGATGACTCAATCGCTGCACATTTCCTCCATTTACTTCATGGCGAAGCACCATCTGAGGAGTGGATTCAAGCGATGCATACCTCTTTGATTCTGTATGCAGAGCATGAGTTCAATGCCTCTACATTTACTTCACGTGTTGTTGCAGGTACAGGTTCAGACATGTATTCAGCAATCACGGGCGGTATCGGTGCATTGCGTGGGCCAAAACATGGTGGTGCGAATGAAGTTGCGTTCGTTATTCAACAACGTTACGACAATGCTGACGAAGCAGAAGCCGACATCCGTAGCCGTGTTGAGAAAAAAGAAGTGGTGATTGGTTTTGGTCACCCTGTCTATACCGTTTCTGATCCACGTAACGAAGTGATCAAGAAAGTGGCGCGTGAACTTGCTGAAGCACAAGAAAATACCAAGATGTATCTGATCGCTGAGCGTTTGGAAGCAGTGATGAAAGAAGTGAAGAACATGTTCCCGAACCTCGACTGGTTCAGCGCCGTGAGCTATCACTTGATGGGTGTTCCAACAGCCATGTTCACACCATTATTTGTGATTGCACGTACAGCAGGTTGGTCAGCACACGTGATTGAACAACGTCAAGACGGCAAGATCATTCGTCCAAGCGCGAACTATACTGGCCCTGAAAACTTAGAATTCAAACCATTGGCGGAGCGTGGTTAATGTCAAATCAATACCGTAAACCGCTGGCAGGTACCCAGCTCGAATACTATGACGTGCGTCAAGCCGTTGAAGATATTCAGCCAGGCGCATACGAGACCTTGCCATACACCTCTAAAGTGTTGGCAGAACAGCTTGTACGTAAGGCTGATGCAGAAAACTTAACTGATTATTTAAAACAATTGATCGAACGTCGTCAGGACTTGGACTTTCCTTGGTATCCTGCGCGTGTTGTGTGCCATGACATCTTAGGTCAAACTGCACTGGTTGATCTTGCTGGCTTACGTGATGCGATTGCTGACAAAGGTGGCGATCCATCTAAAGTAAACCCAGTGGTTCCAACGCAGTTGATCGTAGACCACTCTTTGGCAGTGGAATATGGCGGTTTTGATCCTGATGCATTTGAGAAAAACCGTGCAGTCGAAGATCGTCGTAATGAAGACCGTTTCCACTTTATTGAGTGGACGAAAACTGCATTTAAAAATGTCGATGTGATCCCAGCGGGCAACGGCATCATGCACCAAATCAACTTGGAGAAAATGTCTCCAGTGATTCAAAACCGTGATGGCTTGGCATTCCCAGATACATGCGTAGGCACAGACTCACATACGCCACATACCGATGCGCTTGGCGTGATTTCGGTCGGTGTCGGTGGTTTGGAAGCTGAAAATGTGATGTTGGGTCGTGCATCTTGGATGCGTCTACCTGACATTATCGGGGTTGAGTTTGTTGGTCAGCGCCAAGCGGGCATTACTGCAACCGATATCGTTCTTGCATTGACTGAGTTCTTGCGTAAAGAGCGTGTGGTGGGTGGTTATCTCGAGTTCTTCGGTGAAGGTGCTGACAGTATGTCTGTGGGCGACCGTGCTACCATCTCGAACATGACACCTGAATATGGCGCAACTGCGGCAATGTTCTACATCGATCAAAACACCATTGATTATTTACGCCTGACCGGTCGTGAAGATGCACAAGTGGCATTGGTTGAGCAATATGCGAAAGAAATCGGTCTTTGGGCATCGGATATGACCAAAGCGCAGTACCCACGTGTACTTCGTTTTGATCTTTCAACAGTGACTCGTAACATTGCAGGCCCATCAAACCCACATGCACGCGTATCGACGGCTGACTTGAAAGAAAAAGGTATTGCAGGTGTTGTTGAAAATCGTACGGATGGTTTAATGCCTGATGGCGCGATCATCATTGCAGCGATTACCTCTTGTACCAATACCTCAAACCCACGTAACACAGTGGCAGCGGGTCTATTGGCACGTAAGGCTAATGAACTTGGCTTAGTGCGTAAACCTTGGGTGAAATCATCATTTGCACCGGGTTCTAAAGCGGCTGCGTTGTATCTTGAAGAAGCTGGCGTACTTAAAGACCTAGAAAAACTTGGTTTTGGTATCGTGGCGTATGCATGTACAACATGTAACGGTATGTCAGGTGCGCTTGATCCAGTGATTCAACAAGAAATCATTGACCGTGACCTGTATGCAACTGCCGTGCTTTCGGGTAACCGTAACTTCGATGGTCGTATCCATCCATATGCAAAACAGGCATTTCTTGCATCTCCACCATTGGTTGTGGCGTATGCGATTGCAGGTACGATTCGTTTTGACATCGAAAAAGATGCACTGGGTACAGACAAAGACGGTAACCCGATTTACCTGAAAGACATTTGGCCATCTGATGCTGAAATTGATGCGTTGGTAAAAGAAGCTGTGAAGCCTGAACAATTCCGTAAAGTCTACATTCCAATGTTTGACTTGGACGAATTTGAACAAGCTGAAAGTCCACTTTACGACTGGCGTCCGCAAAGTACCTATATCCGTCGTCCGCCGTATTGGGAAGGGGCGTTGGCTGCACCACGTACTTTGTCAAATATGCGTCCGCTAGCGATTTTGGGTGACAACATCACCACAGATCACTTGTCTCCATCAAATGCAATCTTGATGGATTCGGCGGCAGGTGAATACTTGCACAAAATGGGCGTACCTGAAGAAGACTTCAACTCATACGCGACGCATCGTGGTGACCATTTGACGGCACAACGTGCAACCTTTGCCAACCCGAAACTATTTAATGAAATGGTGGTTCGTTCTGACGGCACGATTAAACAAGGTTCAAAAGCGCGTGTAGAGCCTGAAGGCGAAGTGATGCGTATGTGGGAAGCGATT
>NZ_DJLC01000166.1:7077-7410 GCF_002434875.1 Acinetobacter sp. UBA6526
GTGATGCGTATGTGGGAAGCGATTGAAACTTACATGAACCGTAAGCAGCCGTTGATCATTGTTGCAGGTGCGGATTATGGTCAGGGTTCAAGCCGTGACTGGGCAGCGAAAGGTGTTCGTCTTGCAGGTGTTGAAGCGATTGTGGCTGAAGGTTTTGAGCGTATTCACCGTACTAACTTAGTGGGTATGGGCGTGTTACCGCTTGAGTTTAAAGCTGGTGTGAATCGTAAAACATTAGGTTTGGATGGTACTGAGCTGTATAGCGTAATTGGTAATATTGCGCCGCGTTCGACTTTAACTTTAGTGATTGAGCGTGCCACAGCGGACGGTAAA
>NZ_DJLC01000015.1:0-12913 GCF_002434875.1 Acinetobacter sp. UBA6526
GGTGAATTCCCTGAACTTCAAGGGATTGCAGGTACTTACTATGCACGCCTTGAAGGTGAGAATCATGAAGTTGCTGAAGCTTTAGGTGAGCAATACTTACCTAAGTTTGCGGGTGATGTATTACCACAAACCAAGACAGGTACAACGATTGCACTTGCAGATCGTTTAGATACGCTTGTTGGTATTTTTGGTATTGGTCAAGCACCAACAGGTTCGAAAGACCCATTTGCATTGCGTCGTTCTGCAATCGGTATCTTGCGTTTAATCATTGAAAATGAGTTAGACATTACCATTGAAGAATTGGTGAACTTTGCATTGCAAGGTTATGGCGACATCATCAAAGATCATGACAAGACACGTACCGGTGCAGTTGCTTTCCTTGAAGGTCGTTACCGTGCCAAGTATGAAGATCAAGGCGTAGCGGTTGATGTGATTCAAGCCGTTCAAGCACTTGCGCCAAAATCTCCTCTTGATTTTGATAAGCGTGTGACTGCGGTAAATCATTTCCGTACTTTGCCAGAAGCTGCTGCATTGGCTGCGGCTAATAAGCGTGTTGCCAATATTCTTGCCAAAGAAGCGACGCCTGAAGGTGCTGTAGTTGAAGCGAATCTAGTTGAATCTGCTGAAAAAGCACTTTATGCAGAACTTCAAGCAATCACACCAGTGGTTCAACCTTTGCTCGCTGCACGTAACTATACAGAAGCGTTGTCTAAGCTTGCTGCACTTCGTGCGCCAATTGATGCTTTCTTTGAAGGTGTAATGGTGATGGCAGATGATGCTGAATTAAAAGCTAACCGCTTACGTTTATTGGCTCAGTTGCGTGATTTATTCACAGCGATTGCAGATGTGAGTGTATTGCAGGGTTAAGTATTTATAATTCTTGATCTTTCAAATAAACCCCGCTATAAATTTAGTGGGGTTTATTTTATCGGGTAATCATCAGCCAAATTTTAATAAAAATTGGCATTCTGTAATTTATCTGAATATATTACTGATACTTAACGCTCGCATTTGCGGATGGCTTGGAGCGCAGAGGAAAGTCTATCCGACAACATGCGCTTATTAATACTACAGATTTGACTCATATTCTTCATCTATTTCTTTAGCAATAATTTCAAGAGTTTTTATTTGTTCAGAAACAAAAGATGCAAATATGTATACATCCTTATCATTGAGCTTTGTTTCAGGTGTGCCGTCAAAATATGCTTTTATTTCAGATATTGGGTAAGCTATTAACTCATAATGATAATCCACAGAGCCATAAACATTCCATTCGCCTCGCTCTTTCAATTTAGCCTTAAAGTTATCCAAGCAATCTTGGATGCATTTCACATGTATTGCGCCTGAGGAAAATGCAGACCTATTGAATGAGGCTTCAAATATTTTGCTAAAGAAATAGCTTATTGTGTGTGGAAAACATTCGGCTAATTTGACATCTTTATGCTTTTCTCGATGTTCCATTTCTTGAGCCTCCAACTCTTTGATAACTTGTTCTAAAAGCTCGCCTAAATAAGTATTCTGGGTTGCAATAAGCTTGGGGATTACAACATGCGAGATTTCATAGTCTTTATCATCTGAGTATACCGTTATAAGTTCAAAACTCAGCGGTGATAAAGAAAACCTTGAAATAAAGCAAGACTTAACAATCCCATTTTCTTTTTGCGCTCCTGGGTGACCTGCTGCGCTATTTCTTATGATTCTTATTTGTTGTAGCTCTTTCGGGAGGTTGAACTTAATGCTCAAAACATCAGCAATGTTTTTTGCTGCATCCTGCTGGAGCAGCAATGTTTGCAGTATCCCATAGACGATCAAGTAGGCAGCACCATCTCCTTCCGTTTTGCAAAGTGAAGGGTATGCTGATATGGCAAGCTCAGTATCTCCAATTAAATCGAGTGAGCTGCATAGCTTGTTCCAGCCTTCGCGCTTATTGAGCAACGTAAATTGACGTCTAGGGCTATTTATAAAATCCCTGATTTTCCTTTCTAGCTCGGTAATATCCATAAGTGTGTTAACGTAGAGCTAAGGGGCAGACACAAGCGGCGCATATAATGCGAAGCATGCGCCAGAGTTGGGGCTGTCCAGTGACGAGCGAAGCTAGGAACGACCTTGAGCGACTTGTTATACCCATTTTGCTTACATTTTGATGATTTTTTTTGATATTTTGTACAAGGTTGATTGCGTGATTGGTGCCACACAACCATTTTCTATGATCTCACTCTTTATTGCGTTGAACTCGTTTTCTGGCATGCGAGGGTCTATAACCACTTGATCGAAAACCAATGTGTGGTCAAGGTTAAAAGCCACTACTTCTTTGTCAGTGTGTTGGTTTTGTGCGTCATGAAATAAGAGACGAACCTCTTGTTCGTGGTCAAATTCTGGTCTCTTTATGCAAAGAGTGCGTGCAAATTTGTCTGCCTGACCGCCTAGTGCAAGATCAGTAAACGCAACCCGTGAAAGAAAGTCTTCTATGTTCTGACGAGATTCATAAGAAACTTTACCAACAAAATATTTCAACTTCCGATAGCTATCCGTTTTATCGTAGAACGATTCAAATAATTTATTAATAGTTGTTCTAACTTTTACACCGTTTTTGTCAGGGCTATATATTCTCCATATAGCATCGCTCTCTTCCTTGGTTGTCCAGCATTGGCCATACCATCCTGCGGCGATGCTTTCTAAGCTTACCAGTTCACCATCTTCTGTTTTTACTATGCTATTCAAAAAGAAATTTTCCATTGGATCATCCCAAAGTGTAGGACGAACCAAAACATTTTTTTTTGTATTTAAAAGTTCGATAAAACGATTTTTAGGATAAATTCGATAAATTGGCTGATCCCAATTTTCAATATCAATTCCGCTTTCATTCATTGTAGGCTCATCAAATAACACGGCTTCTCCTTAATTGGGTATAATTACTCTTATGCGGCAGAAGTGACACATAAGATACCAAACTCTGCTTCATAAGATACGTATTTTGATTAAAAATAAACTGCGAAAATATTGATTTGTATTGAATTAAAACTATCATGGGGAAAATAAAGCGTCAACGAACATAACTTCTTAATTTGGTGAGGCAGCGAATAAGCTACAAGCATATAAACCATCAAACTAAATAGACACAATATTTACGCACTGTATCAATTTCACATCACCTACATTCTTTTCTTGAACTTGACGATAAGCTATAAAACTTGAATTGTAAAATTTCGCTCTAAGGGCAAACGATGATGAAAAAAGTACCTGCACTATATTTAGCGACTGCACTGATCGCATCGTCTTCTCTCTGGGCAGCCGAAACAAATACAACCACAGCGAATACAAATGCTGCAACGGCTGAAAAAACACTTCATTATGGTGACAACCCTAGTCTCGGTCGAGTATTGCTGTATAAAACAGGCAAAGGGCTACAAAACTTAGGTGGCTCGATACAAGGTGCATCTGAAAACACATCGCAAAAAATCAGTGAAAAATGGACAGATACCAAGAAATATACCGAAGAGCAATCTGAAGTTGTTCAAACTCAAGCAGAGAAAGCCAAACAATTTACTGCTAAAAAATGGCAAGACACCAAAGATGCAGTTGTGGGTACAAATGATGGAAATGTTCCCATTGAACGAGCTGAACTTAGTCAGCCATCATCGAACTAAATAAAAAAACCTCTAATGAAAAGTTAGAGGTTTTTTACTAATTAGAGAGATTTAAGCTGTTTCAGTTTCGAGCTTAACCTGATGATCGATCAGATATTCATTTAAATTAAAACGGCTAAGTTGCTGACGCATCTTAAAGGTCGTCCACGGCCATACCGTACTATTCCGCCCGTTCCGATCAATGAAATAACTCTGACAGCCCCCTTTGTTCCAAACCGTGCTTTGTAAAGCTTCTTGTACGTGTTGATTAAACTCAGCCATACGCACAGGATCAGGTTCTATGGTTTTGATATTTTTCTGAATCGCTTGTTTTAACGCATCCATAATATAAGTGAGCTGCGCTTCAATAATGATAAAAGCAGAAGAACTCACTGCGATATTCGGTCCAAACATCAAAAAGCCATTTGGACAATCTGCCACCATGGTTCCCATATAGCCTTCTGGACTGCCCTGCCACACATCAGACATGCTTTGTCCATAACGGTTATAGACACGCTGCGCAATTGGCGGTTCAGCCACCTCAAACCCTGTACCGAGAATAATGACATCAGCCTCAAAGCTTGAACCATCACTGGCAATCAACTGCTTGCCTTTGACTTCGCTCAACGCCCCTGCAACAACATTGACATTTTCTTGAGCTAGGGCTGGATACCATTCATTAGATTGCAGAATGCGTTTACAGCCGATCACATAATTTGGCGTCACTTTAGCGCGTAACTTAGAATCTTTGATGCCCTGTTTAATATGAAATTCAGCAATACGCTGAACTTGTCGCATCGCAGCATTACTTTGTAAACCACCATTTAAGGTTTCAAAGATGCCATAGACTGAACCACGCATCACCGACTGAGTCACGGGAACATATTTAAATAAGGTTTGAACAGCACTTGGCAGTGGTATATCAGACTTTGGCAATACCCAATGCGGTGTGCGTTGGAATACCGTCAATTCTTTTACCAAAGGCTGAATCTGCGGTACAAACTGAATTGCCGAAGCACCAGTCCCAATCACCGCAACTCGCTTTCCAGTCAAATCGATATCATGTCGCCAACCTGATGAATGGAAAATCTCACCTTTAAAATTTTTCAGTCCTTTAACATTTGGAATGACAGGTTCATGCATTGGTCCACATGCCATAATCGCAAATTGTGAATGAAATTCACCTTGGTTGGTTTTAATCACCCAGCACTGTTTTGCATCAGACCAACTTGCTGATAGCGCTTCATGTTGGAAATGTACATGCGGTAAAACTTGGTATTTCTGCGCTGTGTTTTGCAGATATTGTTTGATTTCTACTTGCCCTGCAAAGACACGACTCCATGTTGGATTCGGTTCAAAAGAATAGGAATAAAGTGCAGAAGGCACATCACAAGCGCAGCCCGGATAGGTATTTTCACGCCAAACACCGCCAAGCTCATCGGCTTTTTCTAATAAGATAAAATCATGAATACCTGATTCTTTTAGCTTGATTGCAGCCCCTAATCCTGCAAAACCACCGCCAATCACAATGACACGATGGAATGGAACCGTCTTCGATTTTGTATTCATGATCTATTATTTTCCTTACACAAAGCCGACAACAACATCGCACAAACCCAAGAATGGGTCATTATCAGGACTGACCTTTTCGGCGGTCATTTCTGATACAAATTGCAAATGAGCTTTGTCTGTTAAGAGAATCTTGTATAAATTTACACTGTAATTTCAAAAACTTCATTGAACTTAACTTTCTTTATCGACACACTTTAAAAAATTGATATGTATAGAACTGGAATTTCGCACATGAAGCTAACACCATTAAAAACACTTTTATTTTCAATCACAGCAAGCCTTGGTTTTACTGCCTGTTCTATCTCTCCAACTCAAACAACGACATCTTCTCAAGCCTTAGAACAAGTTAAAAATATTGAAGCCACACCATCAACTGAAAACAATGTCGCAAAACTCATCATGCAACCGCAAAACTGTCTGATCGAATTTAAAGGTTATTTTGATGGTGGAGAAGCCGTTGAGCATTGGACATTCAATCAGCAGGGTTTAATTTCTGCGAACTCAACAACGATTCAATATGCTGAACAGGCTCAACCAGCTGCTCAGACTGCCACTGCATTTGATACACAAGATCCAGCAACTCAAGCAAACTTCAAAAAGCTGCAAAGCAATTTTAGTGCTGACAATTTAGCAAAGTGCCACTAATTACTGATAAAAAAACTCGCTGCATATTTGGTGGTATGCAGCGAGCTATGGCTTTTCAAACTTACTTTAGATCAATTTAAACTATAAAAAATTAACCTTAGTTTAATGTTAGCCCATTGGTCGCGGCTAACACATCAATACGAGGGAAAATCAAACCAGTACGCGTATCCGTGATTGGTTTCCCTGTTGCCTTCAAACGATTTACAGTTTGATCAATTGTCTCAGCTGGACTGACATTATTGGCACGTAACAATGCAATTGCGCCTGCCACATGTGGTGTCGCTTGCGATGTACCCCCCATGGTATAACCCCCTGCTGTAATCATTGCACCTGGTGCAAGCAACGTTACCAGTGAGCCACCATTACTGAAGCAGGCAACTTTATCTGCTGCAGTCGTTGGATCGGAACATTTCACTGGATTACCCCAAGAAACACCTCCGATATTCGTATCATACACAGCACCTACTCTCACAGCACCAGCAACACATGCAGGGGATGAGATACCATCAGAAAAGGCATCATTACCAGTAGCAACAACTGGAACAACGCCTGCGGCACGAGCATTTGCAAAAGCAGTTTTATAACTGCTATTACTACACTCAGATGTATACTTCACCCCAGGGACGCCTAAACTCATATTGACAGCTTTGATGTTATAAGCTTGCGCATTATTCACCGTCCAGTTGATACCAGCCAAGATATCACTATCATTTGCTGAGCTTACCCATTGTCCGCGAGATCTAACTTTACTAAAAACATCAATCCCAATTATTTTAGTTTTAGGTGCTACTTTGGAAATAATGCCTGAGACATTACTACCGTGCCCATCATCATCTAAATTATTATCATCAGCCGCAGCATCAAACGAATAGACGACACGACAAGTCGATGATGGTGTATTCACCGCAGTACAACCAAAGTCAGAATGTGTATAGTTCACACCTGTATCAATCACAGCAACACTTGTGCCTTCTCCAGTAAAGCCGTTGCTTGCTGTTTGAGGTTGATTGATTAAAGGTAAACTTTCCATCGTCGTCGTATAGTTCTTACGGTTAGGATAGACACCTTTCACCGAAGGATCATTCAACACTTTAGCTAAGGTTTCACGGTTTTGAATTCGGTATAAGCCTAATGGCAATCCATTAAATTCTCGTAAGGTTTGAAAGCCCGCCTCTTTTGTAAATTTATTTTTAAATCGCGCTTTGCCATCAGCAATATAATTTCGCTTTTCTAAGCCTAATGGCATGTTGGCAACATTCATATCGTACTCAATTAGTAAATCATTAGAATCATTACTAACCAAAGCATCGAGATTAATTTTACCTTGTGCAACCTTGCTCACTGCAGCGGAGCTAAGTTGCTGTTTTAATTGCGTTGAGGTTAATGAAGCTGCTGAAGTTGTTGCACTGTAACAAGCGCATAAACCCACCAATAATAATGTTTTATTGTTCACTTTTGGTCTCCATCGTTCTTTTATAAAGAACTTTTGAATCGCTAGCTTTCTTGGGTAAAGAACACTAGATTATTTAAAGTTTTTTAATTTCATTTGCTGGATCTTTTTCTGGATCGATTGGTTGAATCGAGGGATCACTTTTTGTGTCGTAAAATATCACCTCCTCTTGAGCGGCTGCATGTTTACGAGACAAACTAGATACCGTATTTTTATTGGTTTCCTCCTGTTTAGTTAAACGGGTTGCAACAGGTGCAGAGTTTTCACCCTTCATCTGATATACAGCCACATCATTTGCTGACGTTAACGGGTCTTTTGGTTTGAAATACAAGACCATTACACCCAACCCAATCAGTAAAAGTAGAAATGCCGCAATCATTTTCATTTAATTTCTCCTGCGCTTTATTTACTGACTTTGCTTCGGTTTTTAATTATTTTTCTTAAAAACCAATCTATATTTAATTTTAAAATTCACATTAAATTTCACATTTAAAGTTAAATCCTCACTCCTCATTTAGTTATTTGAATCAAATATTCATTTGAATTTTTATACTGCAATAGACTTTTCTTAGGGAGAGGCAGCCAAAAGTAAAAATTTCTTTGAAAAAAAGTATAACGCATATAAAAAGTGCAATAAATATTCAATATATTTATACCAAGCAATAAAAATGCCAGTTTATTTTTCGTTTTTGTGGCAACTAAAATCTACTTATTTATTCAATAGTTGTACTTTTATGATCAATCACCTAATTTTATATGGAAAGAAAAAAATGCTGTGGAGTAGATTCAAAAATAATCCAAATTATTCAAAATAAAAATATATTTTTCACATACTTAATAATGCAAACAATCTCCACAATTTCTCCCTAGAGTGTTTTTAAGCTGTAATCTGGTTGTAAAGTTTTGCTGAAATCCGTACTTTTCCAAATTTTGCTCGTTATGATGCAGTTGCGTTCATGAAGTGCCACAACATGGTACATCTCTAAAGGAAATCGCATGAAGAAAATGATCAAAACAGCTATCGTGACAACAAGTATTCTCGCTTCTGCTTCTATTTTTGCACAAAACGTTGGAATGAATGCCAATGGCTCAGCTCAAGTTAATGTCCAATCTGGAGGCTTAATCCAAGGCGTAACTGGTGCAGTGAAAAATACAGCCCAAGGCGTAGGTCATGCAGCTCAACATGTTGGTCATGCTGCTGTAAATACTGGAGTGCAAGCCTCTCAGACAACGATTGGCGCAGCAACACATGTAGGATCTAAAGTGATCCATACTACAGGCACTGCGGTCAAAAATACCAAAGACTATACTGTTGAAAAAGCCGTTGATGGCAAAGCGTTTGCTGCTGAAAAAACAGCAAATGTCAAAAAACGTATTGAAGATAAACAAACTAACGCGAAGGCCGTGAACTTAGAAGCCCAAAGCAATGCCAAAGCGCAACTCAACAATAAAACTGCCGCAATCAATGCCAAAACAGGCCTACAAGCAGACAAGAAAAATCTGCAAACAGGTACAAATGTTGGTGTAAAAGTCTTAGGCGTAAATGCAAATGTGAATACCAATGCTAAAGTTGGTGTGAAATAACCCTTTATTATGTTGTAAAAAAATCCCTTTGTTTGATCAAGGGGATTTTTTATTTTAGCAAAGCTGTAATTTACTTTGCTCTTCTGCGCCACTCTCTACAAAGTGACTAAAACCCTGTTCATCACAGCTTAAGGTCAGTTGCTTATAGCTCATGCTACAAAAACCTTCATATTGCTTAAATACCAATGGTGACTGATCCAAAGGAAGTGCCTCATGCTCAGGGATCAATTTATGAATCCCGCGATCATTCATGGTCAATAAATAGTTTTCTCCATTCAACTCAAGTTTCACCAAACTATTGGCTTGAACAGTTAAAGGAACTAAATACTGTGAATTCGCTGCAATGATGTCCGCCGCATAGCATTCAAGCTTTAAACTCACCAAGTTAAACACAAGGAATGTCTGCTCAGTCGTTTTGACATTCGGAGATTGTACCGTTGCTTGTTGCGTCTGATGAAGTTGAATGCCCAGTTTATGCAAATTCTGAACTGTGCCCTGCTTTAAGTTAAACAGTTGTTGTACCAGTTTTTGTTTTAAAACAGCATCAAAATAACGCTCATCTAGCGCTAAATCTTGATTTTCCAATATCTTCAATAATGCCTGCGGATGTCGTGGCAATAAAGTATCAAGTACATGACGATAATAGAATTTGCTTTGTTTTTTCACTTCTCTGACACGCTTATAGAAATAAGTGATGTCAAAAGGCTTCTCAACAAAATCATTGAGCAACTGTGAACTTGCCAATACCGCTAATGCTTCATGCCCCGTAAAAGGCAAATGAATCACATGCATCTTCGGCAGCAAAGGTTTTATTTTTAAGAAATGCTCTTTATCTTCAGCAAAATAAGGATCGTAAACAATCAAATATTCACGATCCGAATCCACTTCATCAGCCTGAATTTGCATGTCTTGATGGATAGATGGATCAAAAAATTCCGCATAACGGCGATCTTGGACAACATCTGGATCAATTGAGTATTGTGGAACAAAAGCCACGATTTTCTGCATATTCAAAAGTTTTGAATACTTAATGGCCGCATAGCCGCCCATTGAGCCGCCATAACCCACAATTCCTTTAAATTGTTGCAAGATCGGCTGCACATATTGCTGCATTTGCAACATGCTACTTTTAGGAAACCATGATTTGAGTTTCGGCATAATACCGATAACATTGTACTGATATTTTATTAATGATTTTTCAGCATTAATCGACATGCCTTTCGCTCGACTAATCAAATCGCCGAACGAAATCACCAAAGTGTCACTTGAACCTTTTAAAAAAATAACGCGAATGTGTTCATCTTCAAATAATATTTGCTTATCCATGCTCACCAGAAAAATTGATTTTAGGTCTGTAGCAAAAAGGCATCAAATGATGACTTTGCCAAACCCTAATTGCGGAGTATCTTATTTTATAGAGATAAGACAGATTAAAAAGCGCAAAAAATGACACAATCCCTGCATCCAGCTGCTCAAAAAGGCTTTAGTTTAGGTGCTGAACTATACCAACAAGTTCGCCCCAGTTACCCACAAGAAATCGCCTTTTGGCTGCAAGATCGACTCAAAATAGATGAAACTTCCACTGTTGTTGATCTCGGTTCTGGGACTGGCAAATTCTTACCTTACCTCAATCAAACGCAAACAAATGTCATCGCAGTTGAACCTGTTGCTGCAATGTTGCAACAACTTCAACAAGCACATCCACAGGTGGAGTCCGTACAAGCGTTTAGCCACCAACTTCCATTTTCATCCGCTTCAATCGATGCTGTGATTTGCGCTCAGTCATTTCATTGGTTTGCAAATATAGAAACCTTAACCGAGATACATCGTGTCTTAAAACCTGCAGGTCAACTTGGTCTGGTCTGGAATCAGCGCGATACCAATGTTAATTGGGTAAAGGCCTTAGCTGATGAAATTACACCCTTGGAAGGCGATACTCCTCGGTATCACAGTGAGCAATGGAAAAAAGTATTCGAGCAGCAAACACTATTCAAACTGATTGAGTTAAATACTTTCCAACTTTTGCATCATGGGACAGTGGAACAAGTGGTCAGCAACCGACTACTTTCAACTAGCTTTATTGCAGCAATGCCTGAAATAGAACAACAACGTTTAAAAGCAAAGTTTGAACAAATTATATTTGATTTTACAGGCTTAACTGCGCAAGATCAGATTGATTTTCCATATACCACTTATGCTTATCAATTTCAGAAAGCTTAAATAAATTAAATTACCAATCGAGTTGTTCTATGCCTCATTTAAAAACGACATTTGCACTGATTTGTATGCTTAGCTCAGTACTGCTGCTCAGTGCGTGTAACAAAGACCCAGAACCTAACGTAAATAAAGATAATCAAACAAACTCAGCGAATGATGCAATTGGGCAATTAAATCAAACCCCGATCAAACCATTCCCTGCTACTGCTGACGATGCACATGATATTGCGATCCTTGATGATTACGATCGTCGCTTTACAGACATGAGCGATAGTATGGAAATCGAATTGGCTAAAATGAAAGAGGCCAATACCTTAACACCTGAGTTCGAACAGCAACGCCAGAAAGACAATATCAACTCAGCACTGACGATGCTCAAAGATTTAGAACTAAAGACAGAACAAGGTCGTTACATCCAAGGTTTACTCTACGATTATTGGGAAAACCAAGCCAAAGTTTTGCAGCAAGCAACACAATCCTCGTCCACACAAAATGTAGATACAGCCAAGCAAGTCGATCATTTAAATGAATACCTGCATGCTCAAAGCCAATTACATCATTGGAGAAGTTCACTCGCACCTGAAACCAAGATGCAAGCTGAGTAAAATCAAATAAAAAAGAGGGCATCTGCCCCACTACTGTCCCATAGTTTGCCTTAAATAAAAAAACCTGAGTCTGAATAGTTAAAATATGAGTGCAAACAAACACTTTAACTATAAAGGACTCAGGTTTTGTCACATCAGAATACCGTATTTCATCAATTACTCAAACCCATTTTAAGACAAGATTTTGAACGTCTGGCTAAACTGCACCACTCTGGGCAAAAATTAAGATCAGCCACCCGCTGGGATCAGTTTGTTGCCATATTGATGTCCCAACTTTCTTGTCGGCAAAGCTTAAGAGACATTCAATCCAATCTCGAATCCCAGCAGGAAAAGCTCTATCATCTTGGCGCGAAGAGAATTGCGCGAAGCACCTTAGCAAGACTCAACGAAGAACAGCCCTCCAGCCTGTATCAGCAATTGTTCACACAGCTGCTTCAGCGCTGTGAAAAGTCTAAAACTGCACATAAATTTAGATTCAAGAATCCGCTGTATTCACTAGATGCCAGTCATATTGATCTTTCACTGTCATTGTGCGCATGGGCAAAAGTGCATGAATCCAAAGCCAGTATTAAACTCAGTGTTGGCTTAAATCACAGCAATACCATTCCTGAATTTGTAGCGCTTGGGGATGGTATTGAAAATGATATGGTGCAAGGCAGAGCATTTAAATTTCCTGCTGGCAGCATTATCGTCTTTGATAAAGGATATGTTGATTATCAATGGTTTGCTCAGTTGACACTTCAGAACGTCAGCTTTGTAACTCGGCTACGCCCAAAGACAGTTTATCAAGTTAAATCAAGCCGCAGCGTATTAGCGACTAAAGGGATTATTGCGGATGAATGTATTGAATTGAGCAGTGCGCATGCCAAGAAAAGAGGCGCACCTGAATTATTAAGACGTATAGAGTTTTATGATACAGATAAGAAAAGAACATTCGAATTTCTGAGCAACAACTTTCATCTGGCAGCATCCACCATTGCTGCAATTTATAAAGACCGCTGGAAGATTGAGTTATTCTTTAAAGCCATCAAGCAGAATTTAAAACTGAAGTCATTTCTAGGTCGAAGCCGCAATGCGATACAAACGCAAATATGGATTGCATTAATCGCCTATTTGCTGGTGAATTTCGCTAAACACATGGCACAAGAAGGATGGAGTGTTCAGCGTTTACTGAGAATTATTCAGGTCAATTTATTTGAAAGGAAACTTTTAAG
>NZ_DJLC01000057.1:0-262 GCF_002434875.1 Acinetobacter sp. UBA6526
CATCGTATGTGTCACAAATGGTTCTAATTGAATTTTACCTTTCATGGCATCCTCAACCATTCCTGGAAGTTGCGTACGACCTTTTACGCCACCAAAGGCAGAACCTAGCCATTTACGACCAGTAACCAGTTGGAATGGACGGGTAGAGATTTCCTGACCCGCGCCAGCTACACCAATAATTACGGATTGACCCCAACCACGGTGTGCACTTTCAAGGGCTGCACGCATCACATTCACGTTGCCAATACATTCAAATGAATGA
>NZ_DJLC01000057.1:571-7192 GCF_002434875.1 Acinetobacter sp. UBA6526
AATACATTCAAATGAATGATCTACACCCCAGCCAGTCATTTCGACAATGACTTGCTGGATTGGTTTATCGTAATCTTTAGGGTTCAAGAAGTCCGTTGCACCAAACTCTTTTGCCAGCGCAAATTTATCTGGATTCATGTCAACCACAATAATACGTCCTGCTTTAGCTTGACGTGCGGCTTGTACGACTGCCAAACCAATACCACCTAAACCAAAGACCGCAACACTATCACCTTCTTGTACTTTAGCCGTGTTATGTACTGCACCGATACCCGTTGTTACACCACAACCCAGTAAGCAGACATGTTCGTGATTGGCTTCAGGATTGATTTTAGCCAATGATACTTCTGCCACTACCGTGTATTCACTGAACGTTGAGCAGCCCATATAGTGGTAAATCGGTTGACCATTGTAGGAAAAACGAGTTGTGCCATCTGGCATTACGCCTCTACCTTGAGTTTCGCGAACGGAAATACACAAGTTCGATTTTCCAGATTTACAGAATACGCACTCGCCACATTCAGCAGTGTAAAGTGGAATAACATGATCACCTGGTTTGACGCTAGTCACGCCTTCACCAACTTCAACGACAACACCAGCACCTTCATGCCCGAGAATAGCCGGAAAAACACCTTCAGGATCATCGCCAGACAAAGTAAATGCATCTGTATGACACACACCGGTATGGGAGATCTTGATTAATACTTCACCTTTCTTTGGTGGTGCAACATCAACCTCAACAATTTGAAGAGGTTGACCAGGACCAAACGCAACGGCAGCACGTGACTTCATGGAATAATTCCTTATACAGATCTATTTTAAATATGATTTTAGAATCTTGGCGATTTCAGCCAATTCTTCTTTTCGTTGTTGTTCTGTGGTTTCACCTGATACTAAAGTGTCCTTTAAATGAACCTCCAACATTTCATTCATCAAACCATTAATAGCACCACGCACAGAACAAATTTGTTGCAGAATTGCAACACATTCCACATTGTCTTCTAACGCTTTTTCAATCGCTTGCGTCTGACCTTTGATCTTTCTGACGCGTAGAAGAATCTTTTTTTTGTCTTCAATCTGATTAGGCATCAGATCTCCTTACTCGCTAGCATTGATACTATAGTACCCCATAGTATAAAAAAAGCAATATTTTTTATAAATCGAAAATCAAAAAGATCTTTAGCGAAAATTTTCTATGCCTGTTTTTAGTTTTTTTTAAATTAACATCGTAGAGCTGATGCCAAAGTCACAAAGAATGGGACTTTTAGCTCCCATTTTTTATTTTGGCTCATGTTCTTTGTGATGCTGTGACCTTTTAGAATTATGTTTCAAATTTTAGCCACTTTGTAGATATTTTGAACGTTTCAAGCCTTGAAAATACTACTGACAGTTTAGATTAAATTGCCTTTACAGACTGTACTAGAATATTTTTAGTGAGCGAATGATATTTATTATTCATTATTTAGGAATTATTAAATCCTATAAATATCATTTATTGGATTATTTTACTTTGATACTGTGCACATCATCCCCCCAGTTAAGAATAAGGAACAACTATGAATAAGATGATGAATGCTCTTATCCTAGAAAATTTTGGTGATCATGAATTTAAACGTGTAGAACTGCCTATACCTCAACCAGAGGCTGGGCAAGTTCTGGTACGTGTTCATGCTAGTGGTGTAAACCCTATTGATTATAAAATTCGTCTTGGTGAAGCACCATATGCTATGCCAGAGCTTCCTGCCGTGTTGGGAACAGATATGGCTGGGGTTGTAACTGCCGTTGGTGAAGGTGTCACCCACTTCAACGTCGGAGATGAAGTTTACGGTCTGATTGGTGGCGTTCGTGGTCTTCAAGGATCTTTAGCAGAATATGTTGTAGCAGATGCTGATCTGATCGCATTAAAGCCACGCAATATCTCTATGCGCGAGGCAGCAGTACTACCATTGACTTTCCTCACCGCTTGGGAGGGTTTGGTGGATAATGCGAAGGTCCAACCAGGGCAAACTGTACTGGTTCAGGGTGGTGCTGGTGGCGTTGGTTATATGGTTGTTCAGCTTGCAAAAGCACTTGATGCAAATGTTTGGGCGACTAGTCGTACAGCTGATCAATCACTGATTTCAGAACTCGGTGCAACACCTCTCGATTACACAACAGCATCTTCCGATGACATTATTGCTGCAAGCCCTGAGGGTCAAGGTTTTAACATTGTTTACGACACTGTGGGTGGTCCAGTACTCGATGCCTCACTTTCCATGACAACTCACTATGGCCACATTACCAGCTGTGCTGCATTTGGTAATCATAATTTAGCGAGTTCATCTCTACGGTGTGCCACACTGTCTGGCGTATTCGTCCTAATGCCGATGTTAACAGGCAATCGCCGTGCTCATCATGGTGATATCCTTAAGATCGCGACTCGTCTCGTTGAGGAAGGTAAACTGCGTCCTATTGTTGATCCTCGTCACTTTACTCTAGACCAAGCGATTGAGGCTCATGATGCTGTTCAAGATCGCTCTGCCAATATTAAGGTCGTTATTGATGTCATTTAACGCACTTCAGGCCAAGACTTGGCGCTTCAATAGTATTGGAGATACAGATGTTCTGACATTAGAAACTCTTCCTGTTGCTTTACCAGCAGCAGGAGAAGTTCTAATCCAGATGAAAACGATCGGACTCAACCGGGCTGATGTAATGTTTCGGCGTGGGACTTATATTCAAAAGGCAGTATTCCCTTCTCGTCTGGGATATGAGGGAGCAGGCATAGTTCTGGCAATAGGTGAAGGTGTACGCCAATTTTCTCCAGGAGATGCAGTATCGATTCTTCCGACTGACAATCTAGCCAAATATGGGACATATGCGGACAAGCTTCTGATTCCAGAAACTTTTTTAGTTCACAAACCCGATAGTTTAAGCTGGGAAGAAGCTTCTTCAATCTGGATGCAGTATTTGACGGCTTGGGGTGGTGTAATCCATGCTGGTGGAGTTTCGAAAGGAAAAACGATCTTGATCACAGCAGCTTCAAGTAGCGTAGGACTAGCTGCGATACAGATAGCTGAAGCAGCGGGTGCTAAGGTCATTGCAAGTACACAGACGATAGAGAAAAAGCAACGTTTACTGGATCTCGGTGTTAAAAATGTTATAGCCACTGAAGATGAACCAGATTTGTATGAGGCGCTTGTTTTACGTTTAGGTGGAGAACATCTTGATGTCGCCTTCGATGCTGTAGGAGGACCACATATTGAACAGATTGCCAAAGCGATGTCTGTAGGAGGAACGATGGTTATGCATGGTGCACTTAGCCCGGAGATCACACCATTTCCCCTTAAAGTTGCATTGCGCAAGAGCTTAACCATGCGAGGTTTTTTGTTCCTTGAGATTCTGCATGACCCTGTTCTAAGGGAGCAAGCCAGACGATTTATTCTTAGCAGTATAGGTGCAGGATATCTTCGTCCAGTGATCGACCGTTGCTTTAACTTTGAGGACATGCATTACGCTCAGCGCTATCTTGAATCAAATCAGCAAATAGGAAAAATTGTAGTTACTCTAGATACATGATGGTCTTATCTGATTCAGGTTTCTATATGACCCAGCACTTCCACTAAGTAATCAAACAATGCTCGGATTCGCAAAGGTGTCGGGCCCCGCTGTGGACGATATAAATACAGGCGCCAAACGGGAGAGGCTTCCTCATGAAGTATCTGAATGAGCTTACCACTCCTAAGCCACGGCAAAACTAGAAATCCAGGCATGTGTCCGAACCCGACTCCAGCGAGAATCGCTTGAAATTCAGCTTCTAGATCATCTGTAATAAAACGGGGATTTGATGGTGTAAAGCTTCGACTTTCGGTGAATGTCCATGGCCAGTAACGCCCTGTTTTATGATCGACTAGTGCTGTTAGAGGGTATTTATCTAGGTCAATAATTTTTTTGGGCATTCCAACCTTATCAATTAACTCTGGCGTACCCACAGAATAAAAGTTCACTTTAGCCAATTCCCTTGCCACATATCGATTGTCCGGCAAAAATCCAAATCTGATCCCGATATCTATCCGCTCATCGATCACATCCGAGTGTGAATCTGTTAGCACACAATCCACGACAATATCTGGATAACGTGTGGCAAATTCTGCTAGTGCAGGTACTACTAATTTACGCCCTAACACAGACGACACAGTAACACGGACAGTCCCACGCATTTCATCTCGTTTTTCCTTGGTGTCTTTTACAAACAAAGCATCGATCGATCCCACCGCAAAACGTGCTTGCTTTGCCAGACGCTCACCATCAGCGGTAATTTTAATTTGTCGAGTACTCCTGTAAAACAGAATCTCTCCGCGCTGCTCTTCTAGCTCTTTTATTGCCCGTGTCACTGCCTGTGGGGAAATACCCAGCTGAGTTGCTGCCTCTTTAAAATTTCGAGACTCTGCTGCGACACAAAAGATACGCATCATTTCCAATTTGTTATGCATGTCCTATCCTGTGTTATGGCAATTATTCCGTAAATAGGAATTCTGAAAGATAATATTATTCATTTATTATATATAACAAGGCTGTAATACTTAACCCATCAAATATGATTGACAGATAGGTTGAAGGTTACTTGTATGAATAATATAGAAAATAAAGTTGTTGTTATCACTGGTGCAAGTAGTGGTTTAGGTGAAGCTACTGCTCGCTTACTTGCTAAAAAAGGTGCAAAGGTTGTACTTGGTGCTAGACGTACTGAAAAATTAGAGGCTATTGTTCACGACATTCGTGCTGAAGGTGGTCAAGCTGAATTTATTGGTATGGATATAACCAAACCACAGGAAGTACAAGCACTTATTGAAAAGGCATTAAGCGCATTTGGTCAAATCGATGTATTGGTAAACAATGCTGGATTAATGTCTATTGCACCATTAAGTGAGCTAAAAGTTGATGAATGGGATCGTATGATCGACATCAATATTAAAGGTGTTCTTTATGGTATAGCAGCTACCCTACCTGTTTTCCAAAAACAAAACTTTGGACACTTTATTAATCTAGCATCTGTTGCAGGGATAAAAGTATTTAGTCCAGGAGGTACTGTTTATAGCGGTACTAAGTTTGCTGTAAGAGCCATCTCTGAAGGACTTCGTCATGAAGTTGGGGGAACAATTAGAACGACGACTATTGAGCCTGGTGCAGTTGAGTCAGAACTAAAATTCGGTTCTTCTCATAAAGAAAGTTCAGAGTTTGTTACCGATTTCTACAAACAAGCCATACCAGCTGATTCAGTCGCTCGAGCAATTGCTTATGCAATTGAACAGCCTGCGGATGTAGATATTAATGAAATTGTTTTACGCCCAACGAGCCAAGAGTTTTAATAATTGAATAACAAAAAATGGGAGCACCTCGCTCCCATTTTTACTATATTTTTAAAGTTAAGGACAAATCTATGAAAGCCGTATCGTATGTTATAAATCACCATGATGATTTTAAAAATTCATTGGTAGATATTGAAAAAGCGAAGCCTACGCTTAAGGAGCGTGATGTACTGGTAAAAGTTCAGGCAATCTCTGTGAATCCAGTTGATACCAAAGTGAGAAAAAATTCGTCTGAAGCAAATAATCGTATTTTAGGTTGGGATGCCGTTGGGGAAATTATTGAAGTTGGCTCAAAAGTTACCTCGTTTAAAGTAGGAGATTCTGTTTGGTATGCTGGCGATTTAACCCGAGATGGTAGTAATGCTGAGTTTCAAGCAGTCGATGAGCGCATCATCAGCCTTAAACCCATTACAGTATCTAATGCAGAAGCCGCAGCATTGCCATTAACTGCTATCACCGCATGGGAAATGCTGTTTGATCGGTTTCAAATTTCAGAAACAGAAGTTGGCAGTATTTTAATTATTGGTGGTGCAGGTGGTGTAGGATCAATCGCTATCCAACTCCTAAAAGCAAAAACAAATCTGACTGTTATAGCAACAGCTTCACGTGAAGAAACGAAATCTTGGGTGGAATCACTGGGTGCCGACCATGTCATCGACCATAGCAAAGATTTAAACGAACAAATCGAAGCACTAGGCATTGAAAAACCAAAATACGTATTCTCTACAAATCATACAGAAACATATACCAAGCAAATAGTTTCTCTGATTGCACCACAAGGCAAGCTTGGATTGATCGATGATCCACAAACATTTGATATTATGCCGTTTAAGACTAAATCTATTTCTATCCATTGGGAGTTGATGTTCACCCGTTCAATGTATGAAACCGATGATATTGAAAAGCAAGGTGATCTATTGCAACAGGTTGCCCAATTAGTTGACCAGCAAAAAATTAGAAGTACCCTCAACCAAAATCTAGGCAAAATTAACGCTGCAAACTTAGAGAAGGCGCATAAGTTGCTTGAATCAGGTAAGTCAAAAGGCAAAATTGTACTAGAAAACTTCTAAAACAAATTCAAGGTGAAATAATGACTATTTCAATAATTGCGAACATTAAGTCAAAATCAGATCAAAAAGAAAGGTTAGAAGCGCTTTTAAAAAGTGTAATAGAGCCTACGCTTCAAGAAGAAGGGTGCTTGAAATATGAGCTTTATATTAGCGAAAATGACTCGAGTAGATATTTCTTCTTAGGGTGTGTTGACACTTTTAGC
>NZ_DJLC01000239.1:0-2857 GCF_002434875.1 Acinetobacter sp. UBA6526
CTACGCCATACATCATTTAAACGGACTTGATAATTATCTACATAATGCTGTACCAATTCACATCCGAAAGCTTCCTTAGATTGGAAATAATGATAAAACGAGCCTTTAGGGATCTCACAGCTCTGTAAAATTTCCTGTAATCCTACACCGGTAAAACCTTTATGCAAAATCAGGTCTGAACTGGTATTAAGAATGTGTAAGCGCTTCGCTTCAGACTTTTTAATAGGAGTAGGCTTCATATTAATTATTTACTCTATTGTAAAAAATAGACCAGTCGTATTGTTTTTTATTATAACTCATCTACAATGGATGTAAAGAAATTTTAATCATAATTTTTGATTGTGAAGAGAAATACTTTTAAATAAAACATGGAGTTATATGTGTGAAAACAGTTATTAATCAACGCATCGTTTTAGCTAAACGGCCAGTGGGCGAGCCAAAACACAGCGATTTTCGTATTGAACAAGTTGAACTCAATGAACTTAAACAAGGCGAGATATTGTTAAAAACCATTTACTTGTCACTCGATCCTTATATGCGTGGTCGCATGAGTGATGCTCCTTCATATGCAGCACCGGTTGAAATTGGCGAAGTGATGGTCGGTGGAACAGTCAGTCAAGTGGTGGCCTCTAAAAACCCAAAATTCAAAGAAGGTGAGTGGGTTCTTTCTGGAAATGGCTGGCAGGGCTACGCAATTTCTAATGGGTCTGCCTGTCAAAGCTTAGGTATGCAACCTGAACATCCATCTTGGGCATTGGGTATTTTGGGAATGCCAGGATTTACTGCTTATATGGGGTTGTTGGACATTGGTCAGCCTAAAGCCGGTGAAACATTAGTCGTTGCAGCTGCAACGGGACCTGTTGGTGCTACGGTTGGACAAATTGGCAAACTTAAAGGTTGTCGTGTGGTTGGCGTCGCAGGTGGGCCTGAAAAATGCCGTTATGCAGTAGAAGAACTCGGCTTCGATGCTTGTATCAATCATCATGATGAAAATTTTGCAGATCAATTACAACAAGCAGCTCCCAATGGTATTGATATTTATTATGAGAATGTAGGGGGTAAAGTGTTTGATGCGGTATGGCCATTGCTTAACTCTGCGGCACGTGTACCGGTGTGTGGTGTAGTTTCTCAGTATAACGCTACCGAGCAAGCACAAGGGCCAGACCGTTTACCGGGCTTTATTTCCACCCTTTTAAAAAAGCGTATTCGCATGCAAGGCTTTATTATTTTTGATGATTATGGCAGTCAGTATCCGGAATTCTATCAGCAAATGTCTGAATGGTTGAAAGACGGAAAAATCAAATATAAAGAGCATATGGTGCAAGGTTTAGATAACACGATCAATGCTTTCAATGGTATGTTGAAAGGCGAAAACTTTGGCAAAGTCGTTGTAAAAATTTAGGAATTATCATGATTACATTACATCATTTAGATCAATCACGTTCTTTTCGCATTTTGTGTTTACTTGAAGAAATCAAGCAGCCTTATGAGCTGAAACGCTATTATCGTGACTCAAGCACGCATTTGGCCCCTGACTCTTTAAAAACCATTCACCCTTTAGGGAAATCTCCAGTATTGGAATGGGATGGCAAAGTTATTGCAGAGTCAGGCGCAATCGTTGAGTTATTAATTCAGAAACTTGCGCCGCATTTAGCACCAGATATGGATGAACCTACCTATGTCGATTATCTACAGTGGATTCATTTCTCAGAAAGCTCTGCCATGCTGCCATTTTTATTAAAAACGTTTAATGCGATTGAAACCAAGCAGGGTACGAAGTTGGTATTTCTAGAAAATTATACTCAAGTTGAGTTCGATAAAGTATTTAGCTATTTAAATGAATATTTAAAAGATAAAGAATTTCTAGTCGCAGACCGTTTAACCGGTGCTGACTTTATGATGGGCTTTGGACTACATGCTTTAGTTCATCATATGGGACAAGGTGAAAATTATCCGCATATCCAACGTTATGTAGCAGGTTTAAGCCAACTACCTAGCTGGCAAGCCGCAGTACAAATTGAACAAAATGGTGTGAAAAGTCAAAAATAGCAAGATTGATTTTTTAAAGGCAATTGAGAAAAAGAATCGTGATTGACAAGTACATCTAGTTATAAAATAAGCTGAAACTTATTTAAATTAAACGCCTAATGAATTTCATCGGGCGTTCTCTATTTTAAAGATAATGAATTACCATTATTTAAGACAAGTTTCGCCTATTCTCCACTGTAAATCCCTATCAAGAGAGCTTGAATATCGTGACGATTACGTTGAAAGATATAATCAACTTTTGAAAGAAAGAAACGTGACTAACGCACAGCAAGATTAAATTATTCCTCGGGGTATTAAACAAGTAAACCACATCATTTTAATAACATAAACACATGTGCGTAAAAATCACGCCCCGCTTGACATTTACATAGCGAGTAAAATATAGTCAGCATACTTTTTGCAACACCTTCAGCGTGTTAGGCAGAATTGATCAACAAATGTATTACAATCAGGTTGATGATCTTTATGAAATAGCAGCTTGGTACGGTATTGCAATATCAAAAGAACATGCATTTGTTGATGGGAATAAACGCACAGGCCTTGCTGTAATGCTTACTTTTCTTTAAATTCAAGGCGTTAGTATTCAAGATAATACAGGGCTTGATGATTTAATGGTGGATATTGTTGAAAGTCAGGATGATCATGAAATTCTTGCACAAAAAGTTTCAGATTTCTTGTATGAGCTCTCAGAAATATAGTGAATTGAAGCTTTTTAGGTTGAATAATAATCAAACAAAATTAAAATAATAGAACAGCAAAATTGGACAAAATGTGGATGTTATTTGACTAACACTTTGAGCAGCTCTCA
>NZ_DJLC01000191.1:0-3998 GCF_002434875.1 Acinetobacter sp. UBA6526
GAGCCTCTTAACCTCACTGACTTTACTAAAGTGAAACAGTCATTAATTTTTGAAACTATTAAAATCGTTCGTGCGAATGGCTCAGAGTTTGCTTATCCATCAACGTCAGTTTATATGGAGAATACAGAAAAAAATCCTGAAGATTATGATGTGGTGCAAGATGTTTCTCATGAACCTCAACGTATTGACCCTGATTCAGGCAGTGACGATTAAGCTAAGCGTTTTTTAATTGTTTCCTCAAGTTCTCTAAAAAGCACTTCGTGCTCATCAAAGAGTTCTTCAAGATCAGACTTTTTGAGTTCAAAGAGTTTACTATCATCTGTAGCAACTAAAGTTGCATTTCTGGGTGAGTTTGAGATTAATGCCATCTCCCCAAAAAAATCACCTGGGCCTAAGTAAACAGGGTCTTCAAGATCAACTTTGACTTGACCTTGCTCAATAATAAACATTGCATCACCCTCGTCGCCTTTTTTAAAAATTTCTTCGTTCCTTTGAAATAGTTTTACATCCAGCTTTTCGTTGATCTTATTGATCGCTCCCACTGGTAATTGCTGAAATAAAGGGATAGCTGCGATGGCTTCAAAGGTGATCAAAAAATTTCTTTTTTGAATCTCTTCATAATAAGCTGATGCCAAAATTGCAGCAGGCAAAGCAAACATTCCAATACCAATGAACATGGTAAAGCTTGCAAGAATTTTACCTACTTCGGTGCTTGGAACAACATCTCCATAGCCCACCGTAGTTAACGTTGCTATGCCCCACCACATCGCAGCAGGAATGCTGCCAAATATTTCTGGCTGTGCTTCTGATTCAAGAAAATAAATAAGTGTTGAAACAACCAATAAGATGGAGATCACCATCATTTGTGAGCCAAGCAATGCATTACGTTGCATGACAATGGTCTTAATTAACGTATTAGTGGGGACTAAAAACTTTGAAGCTCTAAAAATTTGAAATAGTCGGAACAATCTCAACATTCTTAAATCAACTAATCCAATAAAAATCGCATTAATCAAGACAATAGCATCAACAGCCAAAAGGAAATCAAACTTTCTAATAACGATGATACGAATTAAAAATTCTAGACTGAATAAGGTTATGGTGAGGAGGTAAAAAACATCAAAAATTCTCTCCACCGTAAGAGTGAGTTCCATTGAAGTCAGTACCTGATCAGCAATGGATAGAATGATAAGGATACCAATAATTTTAGAAAAGGTTCCTTCAAAAAAACTTTTGAGATTTTTCATATGCGGATTATAGCCTAGAGCACTCATGCGCAAAAAAAAATGTGTTTTTTACTGAGTAAGTTTGATAGTATTTAAACTCTGCAGACAAGGAGGAGAAATGTTCGAAATTTATAAAGATAGAGGTGGTAAACATCGTTTTAGACTGAAAGCTAAAAATGGAGAAAATATTATTGCATCTCAAGCTTATGCATCCCGTGCAACATGCATGAAAGGCATTAAATCAGTTGCCAAACATGCTGCTTCTAAAGATAACTTTAAAACTAAAGAAACTCGTGGTGGAAAATGGAGTTTTAATCTGGTGGCTGGGAATAACAAAGTAGTTGCAACATCACAGAGCTACGCTGATAGGTCCTCAATGAATAAAGGCATTAAAAGCGTGATGACTAATGCACCAAAGTTAAAAATCTCATAAGTCTCTCTTATGTTGAGTGACCAAAATGTATTAGTTGTAACTATATTTGTTTTGGTTGGTCTACTAATTTGGGGTCGCTGGCGTTATGATGCCGTTACTTTAGTGGCATTGGCTGCACTGGTTCTCTTTGAGGTCATTCCAATCAATAGTGCTTTTTCAGGGTTTGGTCATCCTGCAGTTATTATTGTGGCTCTAGTACTTCTGATCAGCAGGGGCCTACAGGAATCGGGCTTTGTTGGATTAATAGGTGGACAACTTTCTAAGATTCCATTAAGCGAGAACCAGTTTCTGCTTGTCATTCTGGTAACTGCTGCCGCACTGTCTTCATTTATGAATAACATTGGGGCCATGGCAATACTGCTGCCAGTAACCATAGCAGTGTGTCAGCAAAATAAATGGAACCCACCAAAGTTTTTAATGCCGCTGGCTTTTGCAAGTATTTTGGGGGGGATGAATACCATGATTGGAACCCCGCCTAATATTATTATCTCTCAATATAGAGAAACCTATACGGGGACAAGCTTTAATTTCTTTGATTTTTCTTTTGTAGGTGTTGCTGTAAGCCTGCTGGGCGTCGTCTTTATTGCTTTCCTTGGTTATCGCCTGGTCAAAGTAAGGCAAGAGGCTGGGGATGAAATAAAACTGATTGATTTAAAAAACTATTTGTTTGAAGTCAGGGTAAAAAAAGATAGTAAGGCCATCGGTAAAAGATTGTCTGAAATTAAAAAAGTAGCAGGCCCAGAAACTGAAGTGTTAGGCATTGTTAATGAATCTGGAGCAGTCAGTAAGGTCTCAATGGTCACTAAGTTTGCGCATAATCAGGTACTTGTGATTAAAACCTCGCCAGATGATATTTCAAGACTGCAAAGTGATCTTGATTTAGAGATGTCTGAGGACCTTAATACCATTAATGAATCTGATCTTGAAGAAATTGAGGTTATGGTCACAGCATCTTCAAGGCTTATAGGCCGTAAACAAGAATTTTTAAAACGCTTAGCCTCAGAAGATTTAGCTCTGCTTGGACTTTGGCGACAGGGAGCAAAGTTTAGGACTAGACTTTCACGCGAAATTTTTAGAGTCGGGGATGTGCTTTTACTAGGTGTGCGATCCATTGATGAAGAAGGAGTGAAAGAACGCATTAAGCACTTAGGCCTCATGCCACTGATGCAGCGAGAAATGCAGGTCATCCCTAGTCGAAGTCGATTGCTTAAAAGCATTATTTTCTTTGTAACTTTCTTGCTGCTTGCTGCCTTTAATGTAATTAATATCGTTATTGCTTTCTTATTGTGTGTCCTTGCATTTATTGGGGTTAAAGTCCTAAACGGAAACCTTTATCGAAGTATTGAATGGCCGGTCATAGTGATGTTGGCTGCAATGATACCAATCGGTCAAGCACTTGAAACAACTGGAATATCCAATAATATTGCGATGTTTATTTCAGGCTATACAGAAGCCTTACCTATATACATGATCATACTATTAATCCTTGTGGTGACCATGTTTGTCTCAGACATCATAAACAATGCTGCCACAGCAATTATCATGGCGCCAATCGCTGCAAATATTTCCTCTCAACTAGGCGCTCCTGTTGAGCCTTTTTTAATGGCAGTTGCCGTGGGAGCAAGTTGTGCTTTTCTCTCACCCATTGGACATCAATGTAATACCCTAGTTATGGCACCAGGAGGATATAAGTTTGGAGATTACTGGAGATTGGGTTTACCCCTTGAAATAGTTATTGCAGTTATTTCAGTGCCAATGATTATGTACGTCTGGTTTTAATCAGATAATAAAGCTATATTTTCAATAAACTTATAAATATCTTTTCGAAAAGTAGATTCATCGCCGTTTTCTTTGGTAATTGGAGATGTGACTCCTCCTTCACCCACTTTCATAATCTTCGAACTCTCAAGAAAGTCCCAAACTGCTAAGGTCAGATCCGTATCACCAATTTCTTTTAACCATTTAAATTCTTTAAAATCTTGAGTATCACCAGGAATCGGATCGTATTTAGTTATTTTGGTGACTACTACATCGTTATTTCGATCTACAAAAATGTATTGTCCAAATTTACCGCTTGCAAAAAAGATTTCATGATTTTCATCATCAGCAGCCATCCACCAATGCAACGAATATCCTCCTTGTCTTGGTGCATTAAATCTCCATGATGTGCTAAAAGTTTCATCAATGAAGTCTTTTGGGACCAACGATTGATTGTTCCAATTACCATTTCTTGCAAATAATAATCCAAACCTTGAAAAGTCTCTTGCACTCATATCTATGCAACAGTAGGTCATCACATTCCCACGACCATCCTTCCATAGTGTTGAATTTTTGATGCC
>NZ_DJLC01000191.1:4119-4246 GCF_002434875.1 Acinetobacter sp. UBA6526
CAATGAATATCCTCCTTGTCTTGGCGATTTAAATCTCCAGGATGTAGTAAAGGTTTCATCAACAAAATCTTTTGGGACTAGCGATTGACTGTTCCAATTACCGTTTCTTGCAAATAATAATCCAAAC
>NZ_DJLC01000150.1:0-30540 GCF_002434875.1 Acinetobacter sp. UBA6526
GTTAAGAAAATCAGGATTATTGAATGTACGGATTGAGGCAACTCAGTAATGCAAGCAGGTGAAAGCCATTCAAGTAGCTATGGTTTCGTCGTAGCAAGTATTTCATTTGTAATGATCTTTGTCACAGCGGGTTCTCCAATTCCATTGTTTAATATTTATCAGTCTGAATATGGCATCAGCAATGCTGATCTCGGTCTCGTATCCGTTGCTTATTTTATCGCAGCAGCGGTTGCACTATTGGTCTTAGGCCGTATTTCAGATTTTATTGGACGAAAAAAGGTTGCGATTATTGCTTTAATGGCTGCAATGCTGTCATGTGGATTATTGTTCCTTATACATGGATTTTGGTCATTATTCGCTGCAAGGCTGTTACAAGGTTTGGCATGTGGATTAAGTGCTGGAGCCTTAACAGCATTTATTGTTGATACGTCATCAGAAAAGTTACGTTGGCTTGCTGCTGTGATTACGAGTAGTGCGCCGATGATTGGTATTCCAATTGGGGCAATTAGCTGTGGTTTTCTCATTCTAACGGGTAAGCAGAATTGGTTTTTAATCTATGCTTTGGTTGGAATTATTCTTGCTGCTTTAATCCTATTGATCTCATTGAGTCGTGAAACAGTTTTATCCCGAAAAGGTGTGATTTATTCCCTCGTACCGCGCTTATATCTACCCAAAGCGGCAAACCAATATGTTTTGATTGCAAGTATGGTCTTTTTGGCAACGTGGTCTTTAGGTGGTTTTTATCAAGCTTATGGCCCAGCGTTGGCACATCATTATTTGGGTACAGACAATCCGATCTTGGCTGCTTTGGTATTCGCAGCAATCATGATCCTGACTCCGTTGGGTAGTCCTTTAAGTCGTTTTCTCGTGGCTGAAAATGCGGTCAAAACAGGAATGTTTATTTATATCCTGTCTTTAATAACCATTTTAATAAGTCTAAAGTTCGGCTTTATGGTTGCATTTATCATAGCAAGTTTATGCGTTGGGCTAGCGCAAGGGCTTGCAGTGACAGGTGCGATGGGCGTTTTAATTCAAATAACAGACCAGCAAAATCGAGCTGGTTTGCTTTCGACTATTTATCTGATTGCGTACTGTAGTGCAGCTATCCCAGCCTTAATCTCTAGTCACTTTGCTTATAGTATGGAATTACTTCAGATCGGTTATGGATATGGCGTATTGGGAGGAGTGGCTGCTTTGATCGCTATTGTGGCAAGTCGTAAAAAGGATTAAATAGCAATTACTACAAGTTATAAAAAAGCATTAGGTAAAATTTATCGACCTAATGCTTTATTTTTTATGTACTTATTGGGTGGTTAATAAATGAACTTAGAAATTTTTTCCGCCGTTTGAATCACGGTTTCAGCGATTTCATTTTTAAAATAATGCTCATCATACGTGCCTAGAGGACAGCTTACAGATAAAACAGCGGCCATTTTTCCTGTGGATTGTTTAAAAATAGGTGCTGCACATGCGGCCATATCGTGATTGTAATGTCCCCAACTGACCATTGAACGTTGTGTTTTTACAAAGCTTAGGCGTTGAAGTAGCTCTTTCAGGTTCTTCGGGGTCAGTTCAGAAAAGGTTTCCCATTGATTAAAACCTTTATAGCGATCACGAATTTCAGTGTCATTTAGATCAGCAAGCATCATTTGTCCTATCACAGTGGCATGAGCAGGCCAGCGTGTGCCTAAACCGATGTTGCTGGTAAATGTTCCATTGGACTGAACATTATTAATAAAGACAATATGAGTGCCTTCTAAGATCGAAAGATGCACTGCAAGTTGTGTCTGATCACGTAGGTCTTTCATCAACGGCGTCGCTAAATCTAGCAGAGATTGCTTCGCTAAACTGTTAAATCCTAGTTCCATGACCTTTGAATCAAGCGCATAAGTTTTTTGCGAAGCTTTTCTTAAAAAACCACAAGATTCTAAGGTGTAAATGAGACGAAACGCACTAGAACGGTTCACATCTAATATTTCAGCTATTTCTGAAATCGTCATTTCTTTGGCTTCTTTATTGAAAGCTTGCAGAATTGCTAATCCACGTACAAGCCCTGGAACAAGATAGCGGTCATCGTTTTTTGTTTCTTCATTTTCTTGCAAATCTTCATCGATGATCATGTTCATTTGGTTGAAATTCCTACATCTAAAAGTGATGAAATTAAATGGTGCATACTGCTTTATTTTGGATCTATTTAATAGATCAAAATACACAATTAAAGATTTATATGCAAAACACATTTTTCTATTAGAAACGTAACAAAATATAATTTTTTAAATAAGCATATGAATTTTATAGTGTTAATAATATTGACATAAAAACTGGATTAATATTATTCTTTTCATATGTTTTGGAAATAAACAAAAGTTTTGCATATAAAACATATTCGAGGACTATAGGAATGAGTTGGATCTCAGTTTGTCAGCAAGACGAAGTAACCGAAGACGAGCCAAAAGCCATTGAAGTTGACGGTAAAAAAATTGGCGTTTTTTTCATCGAAGAAAACTACTTTGCCATTGAAAATGTATGCCCACATGCCTTCGCCTTATTAACAGAAGGCTTCATTGAAGATCAAACCGTTGAATGCCCATTACATGAAGCGATTTTCGATATTCAAACGGGTGAGCTAAAGAGTGGACCAGGATGCCGTGATTTATGCACATATCCTGTACGAGTTGAAGGAACAGATATCCAAATTCAACTATAGGTCTTAACTAGAAGGAAGGAATCGCGTGAAAACATTTAATGAGAAGCTAGCCAACTGGATTCATGCAGTGCCAGCAACGGAAGCAGGGATTAATAATATCCAAGTTCCGGGCCAGCCAGAATTATTGATTTGGCAAACTCGCTATAAAGAACCAACAGTTTACGAGCAAGACTTTGTTCAGCATTTGATTAAAGCCTTTGCAGCAGGTGTCACCGAGCTTGCAGACTTAGTTCAGACTTTAAATCAACAAGGTTTCCGTTGTGAGTCTGGTGAGCTTTGGACTTCTGAAAGCTTTTCAGAAGAAATGCAACGTTTGGGTTATTGATTCAAGGAAGAATGATTATGAACGCAGCAGTATCAGCTACACCAAGTGTTGAAGAATATTTAGATTTGGGTCTACGTGATCAATGGCATCCAGTTCTTGCGAGCTGGGAAGTTGCAGCAAATCCAGTCGGTATCACTCGTTTGGGTGAGAATATTGTGGTTTGGCGTGATGACCAAGGTCAAGTCCATGCTTTAGAAGATCGTTGTCCGCATCGTGGAGCACGTCTTTCTTTGGGGTGGAATCTTGGAAATCGCGTAGCTTGTTGGTATCACGGTGTTGAAGTTCGCCATGATGGTGTAGTCGAAGATGTACCAGCTGTACATGAATGTCCAATGAAAGGCACTCAATGTATTAAGAGCTATCCAGTGACCGAAGCACATGGTGCGATTTTCCTTTGGTTCGGTATTGATCCTAATGAAGCACCTAAAGCCCTCGATTTTCCTGAACAACTCGCGAGTGAAGATTGGAGTGCATTCCTTTGCCAAGCCGATTGGAAAGTGAATCATCAATATGCAATTGATAATGTCATGGACCCTATGCACGGTAGCTATTTGCACTGTACCTCTCACTCAATGGCTGAAGGTGATCGCACCGCAGAAATGAAACATCGTTCAACTGAACATGGTTTTGTTTTTGAGAAAGAAGGTCAAATTGGTGTGAACTTTGACTGGGTTGAATACGCCAATACAGGTGCAAGCTGGTTACGCCTTTCTATTCCTTATCGTAAAGATTTTGGGCCGGGCGGCGAGTTCTGGATTGTTGGATATGCAACACCAATTGATGCAGACAATACACGCGTATTCTTCTGGCGTTGCCGTAAAGTGAGTGGTTGGCAACGTAATGTCTGGCGCTTTCTTTACCGTAATCACTTAGAAAAATTGCATTGGGATGTATTAGAGCAAGATCGAATTATCTTGGAAAATCTTGCACCAAATGCACGTCAACAAGAATTTCTCTACCAACATGATGTGGGCTTATCACGCTTACGTCGTTTAATGAAAAAAGAAGCAGAAAAGCAATTAAAGAAAATTGCAGCTTTGAATACTTCAAATCGTATTGAAATGCAGGAAGAAGCGCATGGCTAATGTTGCATTGTTACAAGGCAAAAAAGTCCTTGTCACAGGCGCGGCAAGAGGCTTGGGACGAGACTTTGCGCAAGCAATTGCAGAAGCAGGTGCTCAGGTCGTCATGGCGGATATTTTGGATGATCTTGTTCAAAAAGAAGCGGCTGAATTGCAGCAACAAGGTTTAAAGGTCGAGGCTGTAAAAATTGATTTGGCTGATGCTGTCTCAATTCAGCAGGCTGTCGAGCAGGCTGCTGAATCCCTAGGCGGAATAGATGGTTTAGTGAATTGCGCTGCGCTTGCAACCAATGTCGGCGGTAAAAGTTTGATGGATTACGATGCTGATCTCTGGGATCGGGTTATGAACATCAATGTGAAAGGGACATGGTTGGTCACTAAAGCATGTGTGCCATATCTGAAACAGGCTGATGCTGGGAAAGTCATTAATGTTGCTTCTGACACAGCTTTGTGGGGTGCACCGAATCTAATGGCTTATGTGGCGAGTAAAGGTGCTTTGGTTGCGATGACACGTTCGATGGCGAGAGAGCTTGGGCAATTCAATATTTGTATCAATACACTTTCACCAGGTTTAACACTTGTAGAAGCAACTGAATATGTCCCGCAAGAACGTCATGATTTATATGTGAATGGTCGAGCGATTCAGCGTCAGCAACTACCACAGGATTTAAACGGCACAGCACTGTATTTACTGTCGGATTTGTCTTCATTCGTGACAGGTCAAAATATTCCAGTAAATGGCGGTTTTGTCTTTAATTAAGGAGTTTGTCTCATGATTACAGGGATTGAGATTTTAAAATTTGGTGTTGAGGACAGAGCTGCTTCGAATAAATTTTTGGCAGATTTTGGTCTAAAAAATACGACATCTGACATTGAAGGTACTGATCTTTATCAAACACAAAATGGCAGTAAGATTTATCTATTTGACTGTGATGATGCTCGTTTACCACTAGCGATTGAATCAGGTTCAACCTTACGCGAAGTGACTTGGGGGTTGGACAATCCAGTTCAAGATTTAGCAGATTTAGCTGATCATTTAAAAGACGTTGATGGTTATCAGTCTACAGCAGATATGGTGCAATGCATTGATCCAAATGGTATGACCATTCGATTTCAAAAAAGTTTTGTGCATGAACTACCGCAATTAAAAACCGAAGGCATTAACCAGTACGGCAGCATTAATCGTATTAATGCAGCAAGTCCTGTCTATGAAAAAGGTCAGCCAGTTGCAATTGGTCATGTGGTGTTTTTTACCCCAGATTTAGAAAAAACTGAACAGTTCTATATTGAGAAATTAGGTTTCTTCTTATCTGATGCTTATCGTAATCGTGGTGCTTTCTTACGTTGTCGTGGCAAGGGTTATCACCATGATTTGTTCTTATTATCGATTCCAAACAAACCTGCTGGTTTAAATCATGTTGCCTTTGTGGTTCGTGACATTCATGAAGTGATTGGCGGTGGTTTGAATATGAATCGTTCTGAATGGTCAACGTTTATCGGACCGGGGCGTCATCCTATTTCTTCAGCATACTTTTGGTATGTAAATTCACCGTTGGGTGGTGCTTTTGAATACTACACCAATGATGATTATTTGACTGAAGAATGGCAGCCGCGTGTAGAGGAACACCGTTTAGAGTTATTTACTGAATGGGCAATTGAAGGCGGTTTGGATGACCATACACGTCGTCAAGTGAAACCTGCATAAAGCGTGACGAAGCAGGGAGAAATGCTATGGAAAGAATCGTAATCGTAGGGGCTGGACAGGCCGCTGGTTGGGCAGTCAGTACCTTACGTCAAAATGGATTTTTGGGCGAAATTCATGTGGTTTCTAATGAAGATCGTGTGTTTTACGAGCGTCCACCGCTTTCTAAACAAGTGCTGTCTAAAGAAGCGAGTTATGAAAGTTTACATCTGTTTTCTCCAGAGCAGGTGCAGGAGTTCGATATTCAATGGCATAAGCCTGCTTTAGCAACTCAAGTGGATCGTCAACACAAACAAGTCGTCTTGAATGATGGTCAAGTTTTGCCTTATGACAAGCTATTGATTGCAACAGGAAGTCGCGCTCGTGTACCCGTAAATACGTGGCAGTTCATTCCTAATGTGGTCACGCTACGCAATGTACAAGATTGCGAACGTCTTGCTGAAATTTTGCAGCATGCTCAGAAATTGGCGGTAGTCGGTGGTGGTTGGATTGGTTTGGAAATTGCTGCAACTGCACGCAAGCAAGGTAAAGAAGTTCATATCTTTGAATATGGTGATCGACTTTGTGCGCGTAGCGTGAGTCCTGATGTGTCAGCATTTTTAAAAGATATGCATGAGCAACAAGGCACACAGATTCATTTAAATAGTAAAAACCTACATTTGATTGAAGCAGGTCAGCAAAAAGTTGAAGTTGTAAATCATCCAAATGCAAGTGAGCTATTTGATTGTGTGGTGGTGGGTGCTGGAGCTGATATTGCTAAAGAGCTTGGTGTAAATGCAGGCTTAGAAGTGAAAGACGGTATCGTCGTAAATTGTTTTGGACAGACTTCTGATCAAGATATTTATGCTGCTGGTGATGTCGCGATTCATCCGAGTTTAGGTTATTGCATTCAGTCATGGGCAAATGCACAAAACCAAGCGATTGCAGCAGCAAAATCGATGCTGGGCATGGAAACTGAATACGCTGACATTCCTTGGCTTTGGTCAGATCAATATCACTTCAATATTCAGATATTAGGAACTTACCAACCTGAAAGAACAGAACAGATTGTGGTGCGCAAAAGTGCGGCAGATCAATGTAGTTATCTCTATCTTGATGATCAAAGTCGTTTGATCAACATGATTGCAATCAATGATTCGAAACTGGTCAAACTGGCAAAACGTTGGATGCAATCCAACACCATTTTAGACCCAAAACTATTAGCAGACCCTGAATTTAATGTCATGAAATTAAAACCGTAAACATTGATTCCGGTTCATTACGCAATCGAAGGAATGAAGTATGAGTAATGAAGAGAAAAGAGGATTTAAGCATTGGGTTCCTGCTTTTGTCCTGATGGTGTGTGTTGTTCTCGCGTTTTTCGACAAGATTAGTATTGCTGTGTTATTTGCTGATCCGCATTTCCAAGGCGCGATGGGGATTGCTGAAGATAAAGCAAAACTTGGATGGTTAATGACGAGCTTCTTATTGGCTTACGGTTTTTCATCTGTCTTTCTGAGTTTTTTGGGCGATATTTTCAATCCAAAGAAAATGTTGTTTTGGAGCGTGGCATCGTGGGGTGTACTCATGTTCTGCATGGGGTTTACCACACACTACGAAGGCATGTTAGTGCTTCGAGTTCTGCTCGGTTTAGCTGAAGGTCCATTATTTGCCTTGGCATATACCATCGTGAAGCAAACCTATACTGATCGTCAGCAAGCACGAGCTTCCACCATGTTCTTGTTAGGAACGCCAATCGGTGCATTCTTGGGTTTCCCAATTACTGCGGCAGTTTTAGCAAAACATGATTGGCATACCACATTCTTTGTGATGGCTGGTTTAACGGTAATTGCATTAATTGCCATCGTATTTGGTCTACGCAATTTACAGCTCAAGAAAACCATTGAACTTGATTCGACCAGTAAACGTATCAACTTCAAAGGCCATATTCAAAACACCAAAATTTTATTGCAAAACAGTTCTTTTTGGTTGGTGTGTATTTTCAATATTGCACTGATGACTTACCTCTGGGGATTAAACAGTTGGGTTCCTTCTTATTTAATCCAAGACAAAGGCTTCAACCTTAAAGAGTTCGGTATTTATTCAAGTTTCCCATTCATCGCCATGTTGATTGGTGAAGTGATCGGTGCATTCCTTTCAGACAAGTTAGGTCGCCGAGCAGTGCAAGTTTTCGGTGGTTTATTGGTTGCGGGCATCTTTATGTACGTGATGGTGTTAATGACTGAACCACATTTAGTGATCGCAGCAATGTCTTTAAGCGCAATGGCTTGGGGCTTCGGTGTCGCAGCAGTATTTGCCTTACTTGCCCGTGTGACAACAGCTGATGTCGGTGCAACAGCAGGAGGAATTTTCAATGGATTGGGTAATTTTGCCAGTGCGATTGCGCCAGTTCTAATCGGCTACATCGTGATGCAAACCAACAGTTTTAATTTAGGAATTACCGTCTTAGCAGCAGTCGCCGTTATTGGGTCGTTCTTCTTGGTTCCTTTATTGAAACGTTATTAATCAAACTATTCATCAAAAACCTAGGAGTTAAAAATGTCTACTCAACAATTTGAATCATGGACACAGCCAGAAGGCACGAATTTAGAAGATTGGTTAAATACACGTATAGCACGTTTTGAGACACGTAAATATGACTTTGATGCGCTGAAGTTCCAAGCTGACTATGACCCTAAATATCGCCGTGCACAAATGCGTTATATGGGTACTGGTGCAACGGGTGTGGTGAATGATGGCAACACCGTTCCAGCTGAAAACTTCACTTTTTCAACCATGGTTTTGCCTGCGCAATGTGAAGGACCACTGCACATTCATCACGATGTGGAAGAAGTGTTTTTCATGTTACGTGGTGAGATTGATCTGTTCATTGAGCATAACGGTGAAAAATTCCAGACCAAATTGAAAGAGCGTGATCTGATTTCAATTCCACCAGGTATTTACCGTGGTTTGTTTAATCCTGGTCAAGAAGATGCCTTGATGTGTGTGATGTTAGGGGCTGGAAAACCAACCATTCCGAACTATCCACCTGAGCATCCATTGTCTCAAATTAAACGTTAATCAACGCGATTAACTGTAAAAGGAATGAAATGATGACTTTGATTGACACATTAGCCAAATACCCAGTGCAAACCATTGAGATCAATGGTCAGCTGCAAGCCTATCGTGAAGCAGGGCAAGGCCAAACACTGATTCTGTTGCATGGTATCAGCTCAGGTTCTGCATCTTGGGTCAATCAGCTCGATGTGCTCAGTCATCATTTTCATGTCATTGCTTGGGATGCGCCGGGTTATGGCTTATCTGAGAACTTAGATACTGAGCAGCCAAATGCAACTGATTATGCTCAGCGTGTGCTGGCGATCATGGATGCATTAGCAATTTCTAAAGCCATTATCGTCGGTCATTCATTAGGCGCATTACAGGCAAGTGCCTTTGCCCATCTTTATCCTGAACGAGTTGAAACTTTAATCATTGCTAACGCTGCACAAGGCTATCAACGATCAGATGAAGCAACCAAAGCACAAGTTTATCAAAAACGCCCAAATATGTTGAAAAGCTTGGGGAATGCTGGGATGGCGGCAAGTCGTGGACCACATTTAATTTATAAACAAGACCCACAAGCACTGGCATTGGTCAGTGAGGTGATGGGACAACTCACTTTAGACGGTTTTACGCGAGCATCGTATTTGTTGGCGTATGACGAGATTAGAAATTATTTAACAGATATCAAAGTTCCATGTGTGGTGATTGCGGGTGACAAGGATGAAATAACACCTGCTCAAGCCATCATGGAACTGGCGATGGAAATGCAATTGAGCCGATGTCATCTCATTACAGATGCAGGTCATCTGAGTTATGTCGATCAACCTGATCAGTTTAACGACATTGTTTTATCGGCAAATTAAGATTTAAACGAGAGATATGGATATGAGCTTCCAAGTTGAAGGAAAAGTAGCAGTTGTAACAGGTGGCTCGTCAGGCATTGGTTTGGCTGCTGTAGAAATTTTAGTTGCAGAAGGTGCAAAGGTGGCATGGTGTGGTCGAGATGAAGCACGGTTAGCATCATCAAAGCTTTATATTTTAGAAAAATATCCACATGCCAATATTTACACCAGCATCTGCAACGTTTTGGACAAAGAAGATGTAAAACGATTTGCGCATGATGTGAAGCAAAATTTGGGCAATGTCGACATGTTGATTAATAACGCAGGTCAAGGTCGTGTGTCGAATTTTGAAAATACTCAAGACGAAGATTGGATGAAAGAAATCGAACTTAAATATTTCAGTGTATTGCATCCAGTTCGCGCATTTTTAAATGATTTAAAAGATTCAGCATGTGGCTCAATCACCAATGTGAACTCATTGTTGGCATTGCAACCTGAGCCTCACATGATCGCAACGTCATCTGCACGTGCGGCGTTATTAAATTTAACGCATTCACTGGCACATGAATTTACTCAATATGGCATCCGTGTGAACTCAATTCTACTTGGTATGGTCGAGTCGGCACAGTGGAAACGCCGTTTTGAAACACGTTCAGACCCAAATCTTTCATGGGAACAATGGACAGGCAATATTGCAAAAAATCGTGGTATTCCGATGCATCGTTTAGGTAAGCCAGAAGAACCAGCTCGTGCTTTGGTCTTTCTCGCATCGCCTTTAGCATCCTATACCACAGGTTCAACCCTAGATGTTTCTGGCGGATTCAATAAGCATTTATAAGGTGTGCACATGAAACAGTTGATGATGATTGGTTTTGGCGCAATGGCAGCAGAAGTGTATGCCCATATGCCGCAAGACTTACAACTTAAATGGATTGTAGTGCCAGCACGGAGTGTTGAAAAAGTTCAGGCACAAGTTGCTCCCGAAGTGCAAGTGATTAGTTCAATTGATGAATGTCAGGGAACACCTGATTACGTGATTGAAGTTGCTGGTCAAGCTGCGGTGAAAGAGCATGCACAAAAGGTATTGGAAAAGGGTTGGACTATTGGATTGATCTCGGTTGGAACTTTGGCTGATAACGAGTTTTTGATTCAGTTAAAAAATACCGCTGAGCAACATGATGCCCATTTACATCTTTTAGCAGGTGCAATTGCGGGTATTGATGGTATTTCAGCTGCCAAAGAAGGTGGCTTGGAAAAGGTGACTTATAAGGGTTGTAAAAGTCCAAACAGTTGGCGTGGAAGCTACGCAGAACAGTTGGTTGATCTTGATCTGGTGAGTGAAGCAACGGTGTTCTTTCGTGGAACAGCAAGAGAGGCAGCACTTAAATTTCCAGCAAATGCCAATGTTGCGGCAACGATTGCTTTAGCTGGTTTGGGAATGGATCAAACCTTGGTCGAGCTAACTGTCGATCCAACGATTAATAAGAACAAACACACCATCGTGGCAGAAGGTTTGTTCGGTGAAATGACGATTGAACTGGTGGGTGTACCTTTGGCAAGTAACCCGAAAACCTCGACATTGGCTGCATTGAGTGTGATTCGGGCATGTCGAAATAGTGTTGAAGCAATTCAGATTTAAAGGATTTGATCATGGTAAAGGAAATTTATATCGCTGGTGAATGGCGATTAGGTCGAGGCGACAAGATTCAAAGTCTGTTTCCAGCAGATCAATCTGTGAATGCTGAGATTTCAACAGCGAGTTTGGATGATGTCAATGAAGCGGTAGAAAAAGCGGATATTGCTTGGCGGCAGTCTTCATGGCGCAACAGTATGCCACACGAGCGCGCACGGATTTTATATAAAGTGGCTGATATTATTGAAGCACGAGTAGACGAGCTTTCTCGACTTCAAACGCGTGACAATGGTAAGCCACTGGCTGAGACGCGTGCCTTAACCTTGAGTGCGGCTGCAACAGCGCGTTATGTCGCAGCAGCGTGTGAAACCTTAAATGATGAGTTAACCACACAACGTGCGCCAGACTTTATGACCATGAGCGTGCATGAACCTGTAGGAGTAGTGGCTGCAATTACTCCGTGGAACTCGCCGATTGCCAGTGAAGTGCAAAAGTTAGCTCCTGCATTGGCTGGCGGTAATGCTGTAGTGCTTAAACCAGCAGAAGTGACGTCTTTGATCGCTTTAGAACTTGCCAAAATTTTTGAAGAAGCAGGTTTACCTAAAGGTTTATTGAGTGTGTTGGTCGGGCGTGGCTCACTCATAGGTGATGCAATCGTAAAGCATCCATTGGTACGCAAAATTTCATTTACGGGTGGAACGAGCACGGGGCGTCATTTAGCACACATCGCAGCAGATAAGCTAATCACTACATCTTTAGAACTTGGTGGGAAATCGCCAACAATCGTGATGCAAGATGCCGATATTGAGCTTGCAGCAAAAGGTGTGGCTTATGGCATTTTTAGTTCAGCAGGACAGGCATGTATTGCTGGGTCTCGTTTATTTGTTCATCACAGCATTTATGATCAATTCTTAAATCGTTTGGTTGAAATAACCAAGGGTTTACGTGTTGGACATCCTGAAACAGCAGGGATGCATTTAGGTTCTTTGATCAATCCTAAACATTTAGCTTCTGTTGATGCTTATGTTCAATTGGCCAAAAAAGAAGGCGGTCAGGTTCTTGTCGGCGGTGAGGCATTGACTGAAGGTGATTTAGCAAAAGGTAGCTTCTATTTACCAACCATTATCACAGGTCTAAATAACTCAGCTCAAACCTGTCAGGAAGAAATTTTTGGCCCTGTGTTGGTGGTCATGAAATATGATGATGAGGCAGATTTAATTGCCCAAGCCAATGATAGTTGTTTCGGCTTGGCCGCGGGGATTTGGACTGAAAACTATCGTAAAGCGTGGCAACTTGCACGGGCTTTAGAAGTCGGAACAGTCTGGATCAATACCTATAAAAAATTCTCTATCTCCGCACCATTTGGCGGTTTCAAAGAAAGTGGAATTGGACGTGAAAAAGGTCGTTTAGGCATCTTGGCGTATATGCAACAGAAAAGCATTTATATGGGATTAAGCGAACAGCCAAATCCTTGGTGCGATTAATAAATTCATGGAAAGAACAAGTTTTTGAGGAATATAGTAATGACAGAACGTGTCAATGTAGGCGAAGCAATCGCTCGTGTTTTAGAGGCGCACCAAGTCGATAGTATTTATGGTGTTATTTCAATTCACAATTTACCAATAGCTGATGCCGTAGGTCGCCGTGAAAAAATTCGCTTTGTCGCTGCGCGTGGCGAAGCTGGTGCGGTGACGATGGCAGATGGTCACTCACGTTTTAAAGGACTCGGTGTAGCCCTCACCAGTACAGGTGCAGGTGCAGGAAATGCGGTGGGTTCATTGATTGAAGCGATGAATGCAGGCAGTCCAGTTTTGCATTTAACAGGTCAAGTTGAACGTGAATATTTGGATCGTGATGCAAGTTTCATTCACGAAACAAAAGATCAGCTGACTTTCTTACGTGCATCGAGCAAAGCTGCTTTTCGTATTACTAGCCCTGACAATGCGGTCGGCGTAATTCGTGAAGCGATTCGTGTCGCGACTACTGTGCCAATGGGGCCAGTTAGTGTTGAGCTACCGATTGATGTTCAAGCCGCTGAAATTGATTTACCGTTGAATTTAGGACCAGTCAAAGCACTTGAATTGCCTCAAGCTGATCAGACCGAAGTTGATTTGATCATTGATGAAATCAAGAAAGCCAAACGTCCAATTTTTTGGATCGGCGGTGGTACGCTCAATAGTGTTGATGAAGTTAAAGCAATTGCTGATCTTGGTATTCCAGTAGTGTCTTCAACCCATGCACGCGGTGTATTGGCAGATGAGCATCCCCGTAGCTTAGGTGCATTTCATAACTCAACAGGCGTTGAGCAACTTTTAAAAGATGCAGATTTATTGGTTGTTGTGGGTTCTCGTTTACGTAGTAATGAAACCAAAACCTATTCAGTGCAGTTCCCTGACAATATTATTCAAATCGATGCCAACCCTGTTGCACAACAACGTAATTACAAAATTCGTAATTTTATTTGTGGTGATGCAAAAGATGTATTGCAACGTATTCTCACAGGCTTAGCGAACGTATCTAAAGTAGATACTGAATATGATGCAGCAGTTGTTGCCGCGAAACAGGCAGCAATCAATGCATTACGTACACAGCTTGATCAATATGCATTGATCTGTGATCACCTCCGTGCAGCTTTGCCACAAGATGGAATTTTTGTTCGTGATATTACGATGTCAGGTAGTACATGGGGTAGTCGCTTATTCCCAGTACAAGCACCGAATCAGAATATTCATTCATTGGCAGGCGCAATTGGTCTTGGTTTAGCGACTGCAATTGGTGCCTCAATTGCCAATCCTGACAAAAAAGTGATCGGTTTAGTCGGTGATGGTGGCTTGATGTTGGGGATCGGAGAGATTGCTACCATGGCTCAAGAGAATACCAATATGGTACTCATGATCATGAATGATGGTGGTTATGGGGTAATGAGAGGTATTCAAAAAAATTACTTCGGTGGTCGTCAGTATTTCAATGAATTGCATACACCAGATTACAAAGTTTTAGGTGAGGCAATGGGCGTGAAAAGCTGGAAAGTTGACAGTGCTGATGAATTCAAAACGGCAATTCAAGAGGCAATTGATTTCCAAGGGCCAACAGTGATTGAACTCGATATGAATTCGATTGGGCCACTTAATTTTGCAGGACCACCGCAGAAGAAATTGTATTAACCAGTTTGGGCATTCGGTCATTGGGCGATGAAGCCGAATGTCCATTAAATTACAGCAGGTAAAAAATTTTTGCCTAAAAAACAATAAAAACTATGTTTTATAGGTAAAACAAAAACCAAACCAATAGGATTGTTGGTAAAAAACCGAAGGAATATGAAATGAAAAAGACAGCTATGGTTGTGATGCTAGGCGCAGTTTATTTAGGTGGGATGTCTAATGTATTTGCACAGAGCTCAGCATTACAGTGGAAAAGTGAAGACGGAACAGATTCTGTTCAGTTAGGTGGGGTAGTTCGACTTAACCAGCGTTATGAAAACTGGGAAGGTGAGAATGGTGGTTTTGGGAAACTCCATTTTGATATTTTTAGGGTTGATCTAAAAGGTAAATTTGATGATGCCTATTTCAATGCCAGTTATCTTTTTCAAGATCAAGAGAAACGATCAATTGAAAAAGCCTATGTTGGATATAACCTAAATGAAAACAATAATATTGAAGTAGGTTTTGTCTACAAACCATTTGCAATTTATCCTTATCCGCAAAATGGATGGACTTACCACATTCCATTTTTCCTCGGTTATGGCAACAATATCGCGCCAGGTATAAATTGGAATTTTCACAATAAAGATTGGGATCTCAAGCTAGGCTATTATCCAGAGATGCTTTCAACCAATTTGCGATATTCACCTGAAAGCGCGACTTATGATGATTTATCTGAGAATGCATTTCCAACCCAAAGTGCTTATCAAAATGAAAAGCGTCACCAACTTAACACACGTATTGTCCGAAAATTGGAAACGGATTTTGGTAAGCAAGAGTTTGGTGTTTCAGGTGCCATTGCTCAACTACATAATAAGACGACCGATAAAAACGGCAAATATTATGCAGTTGGATTGCATACCGATAACAACTACAAACGATTTAATTTACAAAGCTCAGTGATTCATTATCAATACGATGCGAAAAACCCTGATGGGGTAAATGATGATATGACACTGATGGGTGCAAATGGTTTAACACCTGCTTATTTCATTGCATCTGAAGGAACAGTTGCCAGTCTGAACCTTGCTTATACCTTACCTGTGCAAGATATGGGTAAATTAAAAGCGATTCGTTTCTATAATGATTATAGTTACTTAGATAAAAAACGCGATGATTGGTCAGATTCACAAATGAATACAACAGGTATGATGTTTATTGCATCACCATTTATGGTTTGGGCAGATTATACGTGGGGTAAAAACTCCAATATTATTGGCGGAGCTACTAATGCCACTGGGTTTACTTCTACGGTATCGCCGAATAGTGATAAATGGTTATATCGAATTAATTTGAATATTGGTTTTAGTTTTTAATTGAAAATAGGAGATGAAGAGGGCTATGTGCTGCTCTTCATCTCAGATTTATTTCTCAGCAGTTTGGCTGATGTTGTCGTAATAAGGCAATGTATTTTTTGCCGTTAATTCTTTATGACAATGCTCACAACTCATCAATGCTTTTGTTTTATATCCACAATCTTTGTGCATGTATTCTAACACTGGATATTTATTGTCTTCGTTATGCCAGTAATTGCCCCAAGTTGTGACCGCCATGATAATCGGGTATAAAGCCAAGCCTTTTTCAGTTAGCTTATATTCATATCGTTTAGGAGCTTCTTGATACAGCACTTTTTCAAAAATTTTATTATCTACAAGTCTATTTAAACGTTCAGTGAGTAAGTGACGAGTAATACCCAGTTGTTTCTGAAAATCGTCAAAACGGCGTGTTCTTAAAAAAGCATTACGGATAATCAAAAGTGTCCATCGATCACCAAAAATAGATAAGCTTCTAGCAATTGGACAACTCATTTCACCCAATTCATGCCATTTCATGTTTTACCTCTACTGATATCACCTTAGACAAAAGATATTGCTAAGTTTGCGAAGTCTTACGTGTAAATACATCATCACGTTGACAATTTATCTTAGCATAGTTATGGTATGAATAATAAGTTCTAAAAAAGAACTTAAATGTATCTGCTACATTTGTGAGTGTGATCTAAATTGTGCTGAAAGGCTTAGCTCTGACAACGTGACTGCTAAGCATTTGTTGAATGGGGAAATTCTGCCCTAATCTAAGGAATTGAGGAACTATTAATGAATCCATTAGAAATGACTGGTTTGGAAATAATGCAAGCGTTTGCTCAAGGCTTAGTTCCTGAGCCGGGGATCGCAAAAACAATGCCTATGAAGCCACTAGAAGTAGAACATGGACGCATCGTATTTAGCGCAATTGCAGATGAAAGACATACCAATCCGTTAGGTGGCGTGCATGGAGGATTTGCTGCAACGGTTTTGGATTCTGTGACAGGCTGTGCAACCCATACAGTTCTTGCTGCTGGAGAAGGGTATGGCACAACAGATCTGAATGTGAAAATGTGTCGTCCTTTACCGTTTAATACAAAGTTAATTGCAGAAGGAAAAGTGATTAATGCGGGACGTAATTTAGTAATTTCTGAAGGCTATATCCGTGATGAGGACGGAAAGCTTTATGCGCATGCAACGGCAACCAACATGATTATTCGCCGTTAATTTATTTTTAAACATAAAAAAAGCAAAGCCGAAGCTTTGCTTTTTTTATCGAATACTATTTAGATTTTGCTGATCAAATCATTAATTTGTTTTGCTTGTTCAGCAGCATTACCTGTATATGTCGCAGGGGTAAGTTCAGCTAAACGAGCACGTTCCTCAGCAGGAACCTGTAATAATTCATCGCCATTTACGAAGTTCACCATCATGTCGCGTGTCATTGCTTGACCACGAGTGAGTGCTTTTAATTTTTCGTATGGTTTTTCAACGTTATAACGACGCATAACAGTTTGAATTGGTTCAGCAAGAACTTCTTGTGCTTGGTCTAAATCTTCATTTAAACGGTTCGCATTGAGTTCAAGTTTACCGATTCCTTTTAAGCATGCATCAAAAGCAATTAAACTTTGTGCGAAACCAACGCCCATGTTACGAAGAACAGTTGAGTCAGTTAAGTCACGCTGCCAACGAGAAACTGGAAGTTTTTCACCTAAGTGACCTAATACCGCATTGGCAATACCCAAGTTACCTTCTGAGTTTTCAAAGTCGATAGGGTTCACTTTGTGTGGCATGGTTGAAGAACCAACTTCACCATCTTTTAATTTTTGTTTGAAGTAACCAAGTGAGATATAGCCCCAAACATCACGGTTAAAGTCGATCAAGATCGTGTTGTAACGGCGTAATGCATCAAACAATTCAGCCATATAATCATGTGGCTCAATTTGAGTTGTGTATGGGTTGAATGCTAAACCTAAAGATTCAACAAATGCTTGAGCATGTGCAGCCCAATCAATTTCAGGGTAAGCAGAAAGGTGAGCATTGTAGTTACCTACAGCACCATTGATTTTACCAAGTAATTCTACATTTTCGAATTGCTTGATTTGGCGCGCTAAACGATAAGCAACGTTTGCCATCTCTTTACCCAACGTCGTAGGGCTAGCAGTTTGACCATGAGTACGAGACAACATTGGTTGTTCAGCATGAGTTGTTGCTAGAGCAGAAATTGCATTCAAAATTTGCTTCATGCTTGTAACTAAAACTTCACGACCATTTTTAAGCATGAGCGCATGAGACAAGTTGTTGATGTCTTCAGACGTACATGCAAAGTGAATAAATTCACCTGCATTTTTTAATTCATCGATGTTCGCAATTTTTTCTTTTAGGAAATACTCAACAGCTTTTACATCATGGTTTGTTGTACGTTCGATTTCTTTAATGCGGTTCGCATCTTCTGCTGAGAAGTTTGCTAGGATTGCATCTAACGCGGCATTTGTTTCAGCCGAGAAAGCTGGAACTTCGATGATTTCTGCACGATTTGCAAGTGCTTGTAACCAACGCACTTCAACCGTGACACGAGCGTGGATTAAACCAAACTCAGACAAAAAAGGACGTAGCGCATCACATTTGCTTGCATAACGTCCATCAAGTGGTGAGAGTGCGGTTAAAGCATTCATACAGATTCCTTAATTTTGGAATAAACATAAAAAATAAATTCGTTTTAGCATCGGTTTATACCACCTGATACTGCAAACGAGCGAGAGCTTGAATATCTTGTAAAAGCTTACGTTTACTAAAAATCATACTCCATGAGCTGCCACCAAGTTGTCTCCAAAGATGAGCAAGCTGTAGACCTGTAAATAAGCAGGCACGGATTCGGTTAGTATGATTAATATCTTTGAATGCTTCGGCATTACCACGCACTAAAATCCGTGGATTAATTTGCCCAGCTGTTTCAACGTAAGTTTGCGCCAGATTGGCAATAATACTTGGGTGTAAATAGTTGTTATCGAAAAAGGACAACTGCTTTAAAATTTTTTGTTGTGCTGTTTCGATGATTTTGACGTATTCAGGATTGCTATACACTTTCTTTTCAAGCTGTAGCAAAGCCATTGCATAAGACATTGGTAACTTGGCAGTGGAAAGTTTGGGTACTCTTGATTTTGGTGCGCTATTAAATGGTTGAGTAATACAACCTTCTAATGTTTTTAGACCAAGTGAAATATCTGCAAGTTGATTGAAGAAATCGAGCGTCTGTGTGGCATTGTTACTCGCTGGGCGGATATTTAAACTTGCTTTGATCAGCAGTTCACAATAAAAATTACCACTATCACCAATACTTTGCTGACCTGCCATTGCAGTCATATGCGTCAGTTGAGTTGCTTGAAAGACTGCTGCCAATGCCAAAGCACGGTTTTGTCTAACATTCAACGCTTGAGTGTGCTGAAAGGGTAACTCCGCCATGCTTCGCTTCCAATTTCCTTAAATAAAATCTGGTTGAGGTGCATTGGTATGGTGAATAACACCGCCGCCTAAGCAAACCTCTCCTGAATAAAACACCACACTTTGCCCAGGAGTAACGGCACGTTGTGGTTCATCGAATTTCACGCGAATTCCAGTTTCACTATGTTCATCACGGTAAATTGTACACGCTTGATCAGGCTGACGATAACGAGTTTTAGCTGTAAATCGGAAACCTGTACTTGGAATATCCTGTTCGCCTGCAACCCAATCAATCGACTCGCTCCAAAGTTGCGTACTTTGCATCAATGGATGTTCATGACCTTGACCAATCACCAGTCGGTTATTGGCAATATCTTTATGTAATACGAACCATGCACCTTCTTGTACACCTTTCATACCACCAATACCAATACCGCCACGTTGACCGAGCGTATAGTACATTAAGCCATGGTGTTCACCAACTTCTTTACCTGACTCTAAAACAATTTTTCCAGCTTGCGCAGGGAGATATTGTTTAAGAAAATCAGTAAAGCGACGTTCACCAATAAAGCAGATTCCAGTCGAGTCTTTCTTTTTCGCTGTAGCTAAATCAAGTTCTTCTGCAATGCGGCGAACTTCTGGTTTTTCAATTTCACCAACAGGGAATAGAGTCTTGTTAATTTCACGACCATGCACTGCATGTAAGAAATAAGTCTGGTCTTTATTATTATCCACACCACGTAATAATGGTGCGTAGGTTTCACCACGAGAGTTTTGTGTGCTTTCACCGCGACGTGCATAGTGACCTGTTGCAATAAAATCTGCACCCAAAGTCATAGCATGGTCGAGGAACGCACGGAACTTAATCTCTTTATTACAGAGAATATCTGGGTTTGGTGTACGACCTGCTGCGTATTCAGCCAAGAAGTGTTCAAAGACACGATCCCAGTATTCCATTGCAAAATTTGCTGTATGCAGTTTGATCCCGATTTTATCTGCTACTGCTTGCGCATCCGCCAAGTCTTCGAGTGCTGTGCAGTATTCCGTACCATCATCTTCTTCCCAGTTTTTCATGAAAAGACCTTCAACTTGATATCCTTGTTGAAGTAAAAGCGCGGCAGAAACAGAGGAGTCTACACCACCAGACATACCGACGATGACACGTTGTTGCATCTAATTAAGCATCCAAATGAGAAGTGAGTGAGGGAGATAAAGGGTGCTCATAAATAAGCGATAAAGGATATTTTTTGCCAGCTTGGGCATCTTCAACAGCTTTTAAAACCAATGGGCTGCGTGCACGAGCAGATTCTTGCAGTTCATCCAAATTCATCCAAACCGCACCGATAATGCCTGTATCCAGTTGCGCATTTTCCTCAACCGAGGTGACATGTGCCAAGAAGCAAAAACGATAATATGTTTGATCAGGAAACATGGGAGGGGTATAGGTATAGATACCAAGCAAATGATCTATTTCTACGTGATGACCTGTTTCTTCTAAGGTCTCACGGATCGCTGCTTCAATAATCGTTTCACCGCATTCGACATGACCAGCAGGTTGATTAAACACGGTATGTACAAAGCCTTCGCTGTGTTCTTCAACAAACAGAAAAAGTCCGTCTTTTTCAACTACAGTGGCGACTGTGACATGAGGTGTCCAAGCGGTCATAGAAAGCACCATGATTTTAAAAAACGTATTCTACAAAATTTGGAGCTCGGTGGCTAGGCTATGTATATTAGCGATAGTTGCCAGACCATTAGAATTTTACTAATTTTTTTACTAAATTCCATGATTTATAGTCTACAGAAACAGAATAAATCTTGATATTGTGTGAATTAATTTTTTTTATTAAGTTAATGGCATCAGTATTATTTGCTTCTAAAAATGAATTCCTAACACCTAAGAATATTTCTTTAATTTTCACGGGGTAATCATAAATTTTTAAACCAGAAATTTTTTCTTTAGAAAATCCTAGTTCTAGCTGTTCATTAACAGTTGAATAACGATGATATGGATTTTCCCAAAGCTCAGAAGTTTCCATTGTTACGTTAATTATACTCTTAACTACACGAACTTCCTCTTCATAACTCCAAATAGTGTCTTTGTTCAAGAACAAATGATTTGTTAAATCTGTAATTAGATCATAATCTTTTTCATTTATTAATCCCTCAATTGCGTTACATAGCTCAGTAGTTACTTTTGTCGAGGTTCTTAAGAATGGTTTGGTTTTTGTATATATAACATTCCCTTTTTGCACAGGTATCAAATTGGTTTTTTTACATTGAAAGAAAGGATCATCTACCTCATAGCCGATAACTATTCCTTTATGTTCTTCCCCATAATGTGCCCACATCAAAGCATTTAGAGGATTTCTTGTTAGGCTTAAAATAGCAACACTTTTTAGTGTATTGGAAACTCTTTCACTAGTAAAAGCTTTACCACAGATCACACTAGCTTCAAATGGATCGTTGAAGTAGATAGGAGTTCTAAAGCCAACCTTGGAACTCTCTAGTGCTATTAAACCTGCAGTTGAGCTATAATATTTATATAAGATCAATTTATGAGTCTCCTTATTTTTTTATTGATAATATTTAATTAAAATTTTCTAAATAATTATCTTTTACTTTTACATAATTTTGCGCTGAATAAGGTAAAAATGCTTTTTCTTTATCTGTGAGAGGGCGGACTTGCTGGACTGGGCTACCTACATACAAATAACCACTTTTTAAGACTTTACGTGGCGGTACTAAACTACCAGCACCAATCATGACATCATCTTCAATAATCACGTCATCTAAAACGACAGTATTGATTCCAATCAGGACACGATTACCAATAGTACAGCCGTGTAAAGTCACATGATGCCCAACAGTCACATCTTCACCAATAACTAAAGGGGAACCATTTGGTTTAGATTGATTTTTATGGCTGACATGTAACATACAATGATCTTGTACATTACTATTTTTACCAATCTGAATCGAATTGACATCACCGCGAATCACGGCAAAAGGCCAGACAGAAACATTCTCAGCAAGTTTTACATCACCAATTACCACTGACATATCATCAATGTAACAACTTGAATCTATATCAGGTTTTTGGTCTAGATAAGGGCGAATGTTGTTTGACATAGCAGTGTTCAATTGAAGATTTAAAAGAATTATAAAATAAAAAAGCACTCAAGCTAAATAGCATGAGTGCTTGATTTCACTATTCTAAAATTAGAATAAGTTACTGAAGAACATTTTGATATGATCGATCATACGCGCAAAGAAACCCGCTTCTTCAACAGGTTTTAAAGCGACAAGTGGCTTCTCAGCAATCACTTTGCCATCAAGGCTTGCAACTAATTTACCTACAACTTGACCTTTCGCTAAAGGCGCGTTCAATTTAGGTTGAACTACAAGTTGGGTTTTAATGTTATCCGCTCGACCTTTAGGCATCGTTACGCTGAAGTTTTCAGCTAAGCCAATTTGAACTTCATCTTCTTTACCAAACCAAACTTTGGCTTTAGCAAGTACTTGGTTTGCAGGTTGAACATTAACAGTTTCAAAGTTTGCAAAACCCCAAGCAAGTAAAGTACGTGTTTGGCTTGCACGCTCATTCATGCTTGGTGTGCCGAAGATGACAGAGATCAAACGCATTGGCCCACGTTTACTTGAAGTCGTTAAGCAATAACCAGCTTCATTTGTATGACCTGTTTTTAAGCCATCAACACTTGGGTCAGTGTAAAGTAGGGCATTACGGTTGCCTTGCTTAATACCATTAAAGGTAAATTCTTTTTCTGAATAGATTGGGTAATATTTAGAACTGTCTTTGATAATGTGCTGAGCAAGAACAGCCATATCTTTCGCAGTAGAATAATGACCATCAGCAGGCATACCTGTCGAGTTGATGAAGTTTGTATTCACCATGCCAACACGTTTTGCTTCTTGGTTCATCATGTAAGCAAAAGTACCTTCATTCCCTGCAATGTGTTCAGCCATTGCTTTAGACGCATCGTTACCTGACTGAATAATGATACCGCGTAACATTTCTAGAACTGTTGCAGTGCCATTTAATGGAACATACATACATGATTCAGAACTGCTACCACGACACCACGCAGATTCATTCATACGTACTTTTTCGTCTTCAGTTAATTCACCCTTCAAAAGTTTCTGCTCAATGATGTAGCTTGTCATCATTTTAGTCATTGAGGCAGGCGCAAGTTTTTCATTTTCGTTTTTTGCAGCGAGAATCTGTCCAGTCTCATAGTCCATGAGTACATAGGATTTATTATTTAATTCTGGTGGAGCAGATAGGACAGTTGCTGCATAAGAAAAGCTTGGCAAAAGTAGTAATGCAGCAAGAGCGCTTTTTTGAGTCATTCTAAGTGGTTCCAATATCTTGTGTGAAGCAGTAGAGCCTAGCATTTTAGGATAAAGCAAAGCCGACTTCTATGGGCGAAGTCGGCTTTTTCATACAGTATTGTAACGAATCGGTTACTTAGAATAATAATTCCGAACATCATCGCAGATTTGGCGATTATCTTCTTCAGAAGCTGCCTTTGCATCTGCACGTGCTTCTTTTAAAGCAGCTTGGAAATCTTTGCTTTTTGCGCGTTTATTGAGGACTTCAACAGCATTTGGATCGTTGTTTAAATAAGCTTTAACTAAGTTTTCATAAGCTTTATTAAACTTGAGATCTTTTCCGATTAATTTAGGGCAAGTCTCAGAAATAACATAGATCGCAGCAAGCTCTTGAGGCGTGACGCTGTCAGTTGTTGGAGTAACTTCAATTTTCTCAGTCTCAGACTTTTTGTCAGCTGCAAAAACTGTAGGAGATAAAGTGCTAGACGCGATGAGAAATGATAAACCTAGTGTTTTAAAAACATTTTTCTTCATAAGAAACCAAACTCAAAACAAGACTTAAAGAATTTGAATAACTTATAGCATAAAGTAAATTAAAAATTGTATCTTTGCTGTAGGAACCATGGAGAAAATGTGGTTTTAAATTTTCATAATCTCAGACATTGCAACGATGCTGAGATGAAATTGTACTGAGGTTTAACAGCTTTATTTCTCCTTATATGTTTAATATAGATGAATTTACTTTTCGTATTATTATAAGAATGAATATGGTCGATAGAACTGTATTTTAAATGAATAAGTTAGATAAAAAGACGAGTGAAAATAACAAATCTGTATCGAACAGGAGTAATAAAATGAAGACAAAATTCACAGGTGGTATTGATATCGCCCTTAAACTTCCACCACATCAATTTGAAGAAACAGTCGTATTCTATCGCGATGTGATTGGCCTTAAACAAATTACAGAAAAAGGCACAGCAATAGGTTTTGAATTTGGTCCTGTCAATTTATGGATTGATGTTGCATCGGGAATGAGTCAGGCTGAGCTTTGGCTTGAACTATTTACTGATAATTTTTCTGAAGCTGCTAAATATTTGAGAGACGCTGGGGTAGTGCGTTGTGATGCGATTGAACCTTTAGCTGAAGGTTTTCGAGGAGGTTGGATTATTAGCCCCGCCAATATTGTTCACATGGTCCGTGAACCTGATGCTTGGTAGTGATTGTTTAAGGCGGGCTTCACTCATTTTGTGAGTAGATTAGGGATGTGGTTTTAAAGTGCCATATTTTAAAACCACATTCATGCTTTTAGAGGATTACTCTTCGTAATTTAATACATCTTCACAAACTGATTTTTGCTCAGCTTGGCCGACTTCTTTTGCTGCTTGACGCGCATCTGTCAGTAGATTTTGGAACTCGCTATCTTTTTGCAAGCTGTCTAAAGTCGTGGACTTATTTGAGTAGTTACTTAAATAAGAATTAACAATTTTCTTAATATTTTGATCAAACTTTGCATTTTTACCAATAATGCTTGGACACATTTCGATCAGTACTTGTGCATTCGCGATATCATCTTTAATCAATGCATCCGCTTCAGCTGCTGAAACTGCCTCGTCAGCAAAAACCGTTGGTGCAGTAAGAAGTGCGAAACTCACCCCAAAAACTCGAATAAAATTAGATAAATGTCTCATAGTTACTTAAATTTCTAATACTAAGAAGTAATAAATATATATAATTCAATGAATAATTCAATTGAAAAAACTCAGTAGTAATATTTGAAGAGATAGGATTTTAGTGAATATATTGATTGCAAATGATGATGGTGTTTTCGCTCCTGGTATTCAAGCATTGGCCCATGCTTTGAAACCTTTAGGTCGAGTGGTTGTAGTTGCGCCTGAAAGCGAGCGCAGTGGCTTTTCAAGTGCTTTAACGCTAGATCGTCCTTTACGTCCAGTGCAAATTTCGGAAGATGTTTGGGCGGTAAATGGTACACCAGCAGACTGTGTTTATTTATCTATGAATGGTCTGTTTGATTTTGAATTTGACCTAGTCGTGAGTGGTATAAATAGCGGTGCTAACTTAGGCGATGACGTTTTATATTCAGGTACAGTGGGCGCTGCATTTGAAGGTCGTTTAATGAAACATCCAGCAATTGCAGTTTCTTTATCTGGTTCAAATGTGCGTTCTTATGAACACCCTCAAGCATATGCACAAGCAGCAAAATGGGTTCATGATTTTATTGCTAAAGGTCTACCTATTTTACCTCCGCGTCATATTTTCAATATTAATATTCCTGATGTTGAAGAAATCAAAGGTGCTCAAATTACTTATCAAGGGCGTAGAGCACAGTCAAAACCGATCACTAGCCATGTAGACCCGCGTGGTCGACAAGTTTATTGGATTGGACTCGCAGGTGAAGCTGTAACAGAACCTCAACCCGCTTCGAGTCATATTCAATCTGATTTCTTTGCGGTATCGAATGGATATGTCAGTATTACGCCGATTCAGATGGATGCAACAAATTATGCTGTGCTTGACGATTTACATGCTCTTGTAAATGGTTAGCGGTGGCTCTGTTATAACTTTGTGAATATAGAATGTGAAAACTCGTTTTTTTTCACTATTTTGGTACTCTAGGGCCGAAATAAATTAAGCTTTTTTAAGATGGGGGTGAAGATGCACTTAAACCAGGTCTCGATTTTTCTATCACAGAAGATGATTAAAACAATCGTATTGTCTATGGCGGTAGCAACAACGGCGGCTATTGTGACTGGTTGTGCATCTAAACCGCAAATCCACGGCGGAACGCGTTTTGCTCAAGCTCCAAATTATTACACTGTAAAATCAGGTGATACCTTAAGTGGCATTGCAAATCGTTATGGAATGAATTATCTCGATATTGCAGCTCTCAATGATATTGCACCGCCTTATCGAATTTATGTGAATCAATCTCTACGTCTCAAAGGCTCAGCATCTAAACGTACAACATCAACGCAGACAATCACACAAACTGCACCTATTCAACGTCAGAGCATTCAGTTGCCTACGCAACAGCCTGTAGCACCGAAACCTGTTGTTCCAGTCGTTCCTGTAAATCCAACTTCATCGAATCTAGCTTCAAACCTACGTTGGGTTAAACCATCAAATGGTCCTGTGATTCAGACATTTAATTTGGCGAGTAATGTCAAAGGAACACGTTACGGTGGAAATGAAGGTGATCCAGTATTTGCTGCCGCCAATGGTCAGGTTGTTTATGCTGCCGACGGTTTAAAAGAATATGGGAACTTAGTGTTGGTTAAGCATATTGATGGCTATATCACAGCGTATGCACATAACAGCAAAATGCTCGTGAAGAGTGGTGATAACGTTACCGCTGGCCAGAAAATCGCTGAAATGGGTTCTTCAGGTGCGACTCGCGTGATGCTGGAGTTCCAAGTTCGTTTAGATGGTAAACCAGTCAATCCAACTACAGTTTTACCAAATTAATTTTTCTTTTTGGCAAAACAAACTTTCAACAAATTGTTAATAATCACTGGTCTAAGACTAGACTTCTCTGTATACTCTTATAGATTGCTTTAATTAGAACAATAAGCATATAAATAAATAGAGGGAAGTCTATGTTAGATCAATTGCGTGCAATGGGGGTCTTTGCGTGTGTTGTAGAGAAAAGTTCTTTCAGTGGTGCAGCGAGAGAATTAGGAATTACAACAAGTGCAGTCAGTCAGCAAATCCGTTCTTTAGAACAAGAAATGGATGTCACTTTATTACATCGTTCAACGCGTAAGCTTAGTCTTACTGAAGCAGGGCAAGCATTCTTTTTAAGTTGTCAAGAAATGCTCGCAGCGGCTGAACGAGGTAAAATTCGTATTAATGAGTTACGTGATGATCTGGTGGGTGATTTACGAATCTCGACTACACCTGAGTTAGGTGCATTACATGTTATCCCAGCACTTTCTCATTGGATGTCAGCGCATAAGGGCTTGGCAATTCATTTTGAAGCAGATCATCGTTATATCGACTTAATTGAAGAGCGTATTGATATCGCTGTTAGAATGAGTCTAAAAATGGATGATCATAATCTAACAGCAGTTCCACTGGCTCGTGTCGATCAAGTATTGGTTGCTTCGCCTAGCTATCTCAATCAATCTTTGCCAATTACAAGACCTGAAGACTTACGTCATCATGAGTTGCTTCCTGTAACGTTAATGCAAAATTATCAACATTTTGCATTTCGTCATGGGTTGAGTGGTGAAGTGGTGAATGTAGATATGAAAACACGTTTGGGTACAAATAACGTTTTTGTCGCAAAGTCACTCTGCCAACAAGGACATGGTATTGCACGTATTCTTTATATGGATATCCAAAAAGAGCTAATCAATGGTTCATTGGTCGAGGTATTGCCTGACTGGCACATGCCATCTTATACCTTGCATGCTTTAACATCGAAACGTGAACAATATCCAATGAAAGTTCATCGTTGTATTGATGCATTAAAGCAATATTTTGCGCAACTCCCTGGAGGCCGTTCCTTGCAAGGGGTAGCCTAACAAAAAAGCCATGTTCCGAGGAACATGGCTTTTTCTTTTAACGATGTTTCTTTTTACTTAGAGGTTTTAGCGTTTTAGCTTCAGCGAGAGCTTCCTCAGAAGCTTTGGCATCGGTTTCATCTTTTTTGGACTTCTTACGTTTTTTCTTTTTCTTTGGTTCATCCTCTTCTACAGCTTCACCATCCTCTATCGCTTGCCAGTACTCAAGTTGTTCCATCACAGCAGCATAGATTGAGTTTTTGCTGTAACGACCCTTTTTATCAAGTGTTCCTACTGGACGAGCCATTAAAATTTCTAAAGCTTGATCAATGGTGTCAATCGCGTGTACGTGGAATTGCCCACTTTCAACGGCATCAATAACATCTTGACGTAACATGAGGTGTTGCATGTTTTGACGAGGAATGATGACACCTTGTTTACCTGTGAGTCCTTGCAGCTTACAAGCATCGTAAAAGCCTTCAATTTTGGCATTTACGCCGCCAATTGGCTGAACTTGTCCTAATTGGTTCATTGATCCAGTAATTGCCCAAGATTGATCAATTGGAATCTGACAAATCGCAGAAATGAGTGCAGAAAGTTCAGCTACAGTTGCACTATCGCCATCCACTTGTCCATAACTTTGCTCAAAAGCTAATGCTGCTGAGAAATGCAGAATTTGCTCACGACCGAAGTGAGCTTTGAGGAAGCTCGACATGAGCAATACCCCTTTAGCATGTAATGAACCACCTAGCTCAACACTACGTTCGATATCTAAGATATCACCACCACCTTGATAAACTGAGGCAGTGAGGCGAGAAGGTAAGCCAAATTCGACATCAGCATAGTGAATTACAGATAGAGCATTAATTTGACCTAGGCGATGACCTGAGGTTTCTATCAGTTGAGTACCGCGAGATAAATCTTGCCAGTAAAGCTCACGTAAATACCCTAAGCGATATTGACGATGATGAAGCGCTTGATTCACATGCTGATCCGTTACGATTTTATCGCAACTTTTGAAAGCATGATGATGTGCTTCACGGATTAAATCACCCAGCGTAGACGCATGTAATGAAAGTGAACTTTGATCTTCTGCTTGGCGACTTGAATCGGTGAGCAAAGCGGCTAAAGCCGAACGATCAAATGGAAGTAACTTATCTGCTTGTACGTAGTCTGCAATCAACTGCATATATGCTTGTTCATTACTGTCGTTACGTTGTAATGTATCAGTGAAATCAGCACGAATTTTGAAAACACTACCGAGTTCAGGCTCAACTTCTAAAATTTCATAATAGATTTCAGGTTCAGCAAGAAGTATGACTTTGAGATCTAAAGGAACAGAAGCAGGTTCAATTGAAATACTGCCAGTTAATGTCAGCATATGTTCAAGCGAAGAAAGCTTAAGTTGCCCTGATTTAAGTGCACGTTTTAAACCTTGCCAAGCATAAGGTTGTTCAAGCAAATGCTCAGCCTCAAGCATGAGGAAGCCACCATTCGCTTGATGTAATGAACCCGGACGGATTAAGGTAAAGTCTGTCGTGATCGTACCATTATGAGTAAGCTGTTCAACATGCCCAAGTAAGTTATAGTGAGTTGGGAAATCCTCAAAAATAACAGGCGCACCACTATTTGGTTTATTCGATACGATGACATTGGCTTGATAACGAGAAGGGACCCGATTAAATAAAGCGGGCGTAAAGTCATCCTCTTCCTGTTCTAAAATCAGTTCAACATTATCGATAATGTCATCTGCATATTGTTTAAGAAATTGCTCTAAACCTTTAACTTCTTTGTTTTTGTTTAGAATCAGGTCAACACGCGGCATAACCACTTGAGTCGCAATTTCTCGATTAAGGCTAGACACTTGATCTCGCGCATCATCTTCCAAATCACCAAGATGTAGACCAAGTCGGTCTAATTTTTTTTCCATATAGCGAATATTGGAGGTGATCTCAGCGCGTTCTTTATTGCTAAGCGTATCAATATCTTCTTGCGTCAACTCATGATATTCATCATCTCGAAGCTGCATTGGAATGAAGACATGTTTGTCATTACGAGAAATAAGCTTAAGGTCTAGATCTTCACCTTCTTTAGTCAGTTCAACCAATGCTTGTTGTTGAACTTCACCTGTCGCTTGGCGAATACGTTCGATACGATTGTGATAACTTTCAGCGCTAAAGCGACGTTCGAGCTGTTTTAAAATAACCTGCCATGCTTGTTGTAAAGCATTTTGAAATTTTGTCCCTTGTCCAGCAGGGAAGCGTAGAGCAATCGGTTGTCTTGGATTTTTGAAGTTATTGACATATACCCAATCATCTGGAGTTTGCATGGTTTTGGCATGTTGCTGTAACAAACGTTTAATCCTTGTGCGTTTGCCTAGCCCTGC
>NZ_DJLC01000046.1:0-8135 GCF_002434875.1 Acinetobacter sp. UBA6526
GTTCCGCAACGCACGTAAATTTATTGGTTAATTAAACAACCGATGATTGAAAATGCCACTTTTTTAGTGGCATTTTTTTTTGCAAGTTGTCGATTTTGCAGAAGAATAAATTATATAAGTGTATTAAATTTAAATTATTGATAATAAAAGTTATTTTGTTTAAATTTGTTTTATTGTGGTATTCTTCTGTACGTGAGAGGGGAACCACACTATGAAAAAAATATTNNATTTGTGAAATAATTTGTTTTAACAAGAATGGGAAGTCTGATGTTGGAATTTTAAACCTTAAGCCAAATAATGAAAAAAATTTTATAAGAGATATTCTTAATAAAAAAGATGAAACAATTTTAGCAACTAATTATCAACTAAAAAAAAGAAATTTGGACATTTCTAATTCCAAATCATCAATTATATTTGATAAAGATACTAAGGCTGGAGAAAAAGTTAAATTAAAATCTAAAGATAAATGTTATGCAATATTTGCTGCGCCAGGGCAAGATATGAGTGTAACTGAACAAGACCCTCCTAGTGAATTGACAATTTTTATCAAAAGATCAAAAATTTTAAATGATAAAGAATTAAATGTTATTCCAGATCCTGTTTTTGAACCACACTATGAAAAAAATATTAATCATATCTGCACTACTAACTGGATGTTCAACAACGTATCAACCACATTCATTGATTGGGAAAAATGGCTTTGCTGAAACTGAATTATCTCAGAATCATTATAAAGTAACGTTCAAAGGCAATCAGAAGACTTCACAAAAACAAGCCAATGATTTTGCAATGTTGCGGGCTTCTGAGTTGATGATTGCAAAAGGTTGTTTGAATTTTAAAGTGCTTAATTCTTCAAACGAAATGATCAGCAGTGTGGTATTTCCACAAACAAATGCGATTAACCCTTTTTCAAGTGCAATCGAAAATCGTATTCATGGTAATACAAATACTTTTGGACAATATCACGAGCCAAAATCTACTGTAGAAGTGAGTTGTTCTGCTGCAAGTGGCAATCAGCAAAGTGAGATATATGTCTCAGCTGCGATCAATCAAGAGATTAAGAAAAAGTATGACATTATTGGGCAATAGATCAGCACTAAACTATCTAAAAATTTAAACTTTGATTTGTTTGAATCATCTATGTAACCAATTTAATCTAATCAGTTAAATTGGCTTATTTTGTTGATATGAATTATGAAAAAAATTGTTCCTATTGTTTTAAGACGTCAGAAACAACAGTTGGATATATTGGTTTTTAAACATCCACTTGCAGGTATTCAACTTGTTAAAGGGACAATTGAAAGAGATGAACATCATCAAAATGCAGCTATTCGTGAATTATTTGAGGAATCGGGACTGATCGCTGAGCCGAATCCAAAGTTTATTGGAAACTTTCAAATTAAATTTAACCAGCAAAATTGGTATTTCTATTTATGTAAGGTAAGCGCAGATTTAGCTGAAACTTGGACACATCATTGTCAGGATGGTGGCGGTTTAGATTTTGAGTTCTTTTGGTTTTCATTAAATCAAAAACCGAATGCAGATTGGCACGAGACTTTTCTGGAAGCGCTGGGTTTTATAAGAAGATATTTTAGTTTGGAAAAATAAAAGCCATTATGAAATGGCTTTTACATATATCAGCTTATTGGATTTAAGAATCCTGATGTTTAAAGTGTATTGGATGTTTATACATAACATCGGTACGTAGTACATATTTCTGACCTGAAAGCACGGGTGCTCCCTCATGTAACTGTTGATGTTCAAACAATAAAATCTGCCCAAGTTTTGGTTGGATATTTGCTATTTGAGTTTCCTTACATGGTTTCAGCATACTACTATCACGGTAAAAAATTGTTTCTCCACCCGTAAAATCTTCGCTGAGGTAGATCAATAAAGTCAGTTGGCTACTGTGCCAATCGTTCACTTCATAAATTCCATCCCAATGTGGCTTAAACGTTTCACCATTTTCATAACGATAAAAACGGAAACGTTCATTTAAGCCACTTAATATCCAGCCATTCAATTGTTCAGGCAGTAAATGTTTAAGTTTGGAAAATAGTGTTTCAGCAAGCTGAACATCATCATAAATCACTCGTTTATTATTTCTAACATTGGTGAACACTTGACGAGCTGAGTTTAGGAATATATCAGCTGTTTCATAATGATATTGATTGCTAAGCTCGATGAATGAAAAACATTCTTGATTTGAGAACACATCATCTACAGTAAAAATTAATGGTGTGTTCTGATGTATTTGTTGTTTTTCTTTTTGTAGAAAAAGAGTTTGCTTGGAAGTTATCCCATTTTGATGACCTATATCATTTTTAGTTGTAATTGGTTATTTTATCATCTTAATTAGTTTAATTACTATTATTTAAATTGGTTCAATTTTTGCTTTCTCAATAATGATTATAAAACTCGGAGAACAATATGATGAAACATGAGAATCATATAAGGACAGCGTATACCAAAGACAAAGGCTGGTTCTGGTTTAGCTTAACAATCATAATCCAAGTGATGTTTATCGTGGTAAGTTACCTTGTGATGAATATTTCACTTTGATTTTTCATTATTTTTGAGCTTATGATTGGATGATCATATAAAGATTAACATCATCAAAACTATGCTTAAGCTTATTTATTACGTACCTGAATCACATTTAGAGTCAACCAAACTTGCTATTTTTGAAGCGGGTGCTGGTGGTATTGGCAATTATGAACACTGTGCTTGGCAAGTGAAAGGAATAGGGCAATTTAAGCCTGTTAAAGGTGCAAATCCTTTTCTTGGGAAATTAGATGAACTCGAACAACTTGAAGAATGGCGGGTTGAAACCATTGTCCCAAAAGATAAAGCCAGTACTGTCGCCAAAGCATTAAAGGCAAGCCATCCTTATGAAGAGCCTGCCTTTGAATTTATCCAAATATTAGATATTGAATAATTATACTTTTTGAATGAATAAATCACGATCAAAACGATATTGTGGGAAGAATACGCCGTCTTTGGCACGTTCACCCGCACCAATCACCATCACAGGGTATTGTTGATCATTCAATTTTAAGATTTTACGAACCAAAGGCTCATCAAAGCCTTCCATCATACAGCTATCAAAACCATAAGCACGTAGAGCCAAGACTAAGTTTTCACAAGCAAGCGCAGTAGTTTTAGTTGCCCATAGTTTTGCATCAGCAGCATTAAAAGCAGTAACAGGAAGCTGTTTATCAAGTGTTCTTACAACTTTGAAAGCCACTTTTTTAAAGTTACCTAAGGCATTGAAATAGCCTGTCTTGTAATTGTATGGAATAAAACGATAATATTTTTGAACAGCAGGCGGCGCTTCAGGAAAAGGAAACTCGCTGATATTACGTTTTGCCATTTCATCCAGACGATCTGTACGAGCAACACAGACAATCAATTCAGAGGCAGTTTTCGCAGCAAGTTGGTTTAGACACGCTTTAACAAGTTGCTTTTTCTTACTCGGGTTTTGAACGACATAAAATGTCCAAGGTTGTAAGTTGGATGAGTTTGGTGCAAGTAGCGCCAAATTTAAACATTCATCTAAAACTTCATTTGGAATCGGTTTGTCGGTGAATTTACGCACAGAGCGTCTGCTTTCAACCACCTTACGGAAGTTGGCAATATCGATATCTTGTGGGGCAGGTTCATAATAGCGCTTTTTTTCAGCTTGATTTTGATCTGACATGAGTTTGATATTTTCCTAAAACTTTTATATTCATATTGGGACGTTCAATAAAAAAACCACCTCGATTTTGCAATGAAGTGGTTTCGTTTTATTAATGAGTTATTGTCTCATTAATTGAACTGAGAAAAGTCAGGTTTACGTTTTTGCATAAATGCTTGTACAGCTTCCATCATTTCAGGTGAGCGAACACGTTGCATAAAGATTTCTGCTTCGTCATCTACACAAGCGATGATTTCAGCCAAGTCTTTTTTCATGAGTGCTTTGCTTTGTTTTAATGATGCTAACGGTAATGCCGCTAGATGTTGTGCAGTTTGTTGAGCAGTTGCATAAACGTCCTCAACTACGTCATTGACAAGATTTGCCTTAACCGCTGTTGCAGCATCAAATTTCTTCGCCGTGAATAATAATTCAGCCGCTTTTTGATAACCAGCTTGCTTCACTAATAAACGGCTTGCTGCACCTTCAGGAGAAAGACCTAAACTTACGAATGGAATTTGGAATAGGGCGGTATTGTCTGCAAAGACGATATCAGCATGTAATAAAATCGTTACGCCAATACCAATTGCAACACCTTTCACTGCAATAATGAGGGGTTTAGAGAAACGAGCTGCTGCTTTTAATAGGACAAATGGAGGTTGATCACCTGCTTTGCCTTCGTATGGTTTTTGCATGAAACCCATGAAGTCTTTCATGTCATTACCCGCGGTAAAGTCTTGTTCTGCACCACGGAAAATTACGACACGGACTTCTTTGCTTGCATCAGCTTCATCTAATGCTTGGGCGATCCAAAGATACAATTCGCCGTAAAGCGCATTCTTTGCTTCTGAACGGTTAATGGCTAAGGTGAGTACGCCATCTTCTAAATTTGCTTGCAAATGTTGATGAGGTTGTTGAATACAGCTAAGTGTCATCGTACTATCCTTGCTTTAATCCAGATTGATTTTTTAAGTGCCCTCATTATGTCGCATATTTACTGAATATAGTGCAACTGATGAGTTCACAAAAAGTGAAATTAAGCCTATGTACACATTTGACTATCTTGTTTTTATTGGACGCTTTCAGCCATTTCATTTGGCACATCTGCAAACCATTGAAATTGCACTACAACAAAGTCAATCTGTGATTTTAGCTCTCGGTTCAGCACAGCCCGAGAGAAATATTAAGAATCCATTTTTAGCGATAGAACGTGAGCAAATGATTCTTTCCAACTTCTCTGAACAGGATCAGAAACGGATTCGTTTTGTGCATGTTGTTGACGTTTATAATGATCAAAAGTGGGTGAAGCAAGTTAAAGATTTGGTTAATAGCGTCATTCAGCCCGATGCAAAGGTTGGTTTGATTGGTCATTTTAAAGATGAATCATCTTATTACCTGAGCCTATTCCCTGAATGGGAAATGGTGGAGTTGGATAGCTTAAAAGGGGCAATCTCGGCGACACCGATGCGAGAGGCGTATTATCGTGGTGATATTCAAAAGGAATATTTTCCTGAAGGCACAATTCAATTCCTGAGTGAATTTAAAAAGACGAATGTCTATGCGGAATTGCAACGAAAATATTTTGCTGAAGATAAAAGCAATTTAACCTAATCATTTTACGGCTTTAACGCTTCGATTAGGAAATCAATGAAAACACGGATATGAAAAGACTCGTGTTTTTTTGATGGATAAAGCAAAGAAAATGGGCGAGATGCGCCAGAAAAATCAGTTAATACTTCTATTAGCGCACCACTTTCGAGTTTTTTTTCCACTATAAATCGATAAGTTTGTAATAGGCCTGCCCCGTGCTTAGCTAATGTCACCGTGCCTAAAATATCATCCAAACAACGAAGTTTAGCGTTGGTCATATATTCGATGGTCTGATGGTTGATGTTGAAAAGCCACGGTACATTTTTACCCGTGCTTGGTAGCACAAACTGAATACATTGATGATGCCGTAAATCTTCAAGCTGTTGTGGTGCACCGAATTGTTTTAAATATATTGGTGATGCAACCACGATAAGCTCTGCTTGTTCTAGTTTACGTGCAATCAAATTTGAATCGGCAAATTGTCTACCTCGAATCGCCAAGTCAAAACCTTCTGCAATGAAATCTACATTCTTATTGGTCAGTTGAATATCAATTTCAATCGCTGGGTATTGCTGTGTAAATTTTGCCAATAATGGCAAGATTCGATAATGCCCATAAGGTGTTGGCACACTGATGCGAATCAGTCCTGTAGGTTGTTGATTTTGGTTTTTGAGATGCTGTTCTGCTTCTAAAATTTGATTTAGTGCTTGTTTACATTCCTCAAAATAGGTTTTTCCTTGTGTGGTCAATCGGACTTGGCGTGTAGTTCGAATAAAAAGTGGCGTGGTTAAACGTTTTTCTAATCGGGAGATTGAACGACTCACCGCCGCGGGGCTAACGCCGGCATGTAATGCGGCTTTGGAAAAACTTTCATATTCAGCAACTAAGCAAAAAAGTTCGACACTGCTGAACATCATTCTTTTGAGTTGTGTCATTGATTACACCATGTAAAAAATGATTTGATTTGTATGCTGTTTAAGCACATTAATGTAAATAATAAGATGGCTTTATCTCAAATGATGGAGTGATTTTATGAAACTTTTCTATTCACCAAATGCATGTTCTTTAGCGCCTCATATTGTTTTAAGAGAAATTGGTATCCCTTTTGAATTGGTCAAAGTCGACTTACAGCAACACCTGACTACATCCGGCGAAGATTTTTATCAGTTGAATTCGAAAGGGCAAGTTCCACTCTTACAGCTTGATGATGGTCAGTTGTTAACTGAAGGAGCGATCATTAGTCAGTTTTTGGTTGATCAAGCAAAGCGTGATGATTTACTACCAAAAATCAATACATTGCCACGTTATCAAGTCTTGGCATGGATGAATTTTATTGCCTCTGAAATTCATAAAGCGTATTCACCATTTTTCCATGAATCTTATGGTGAGCAGACAAAAGCACTATTTACTGAAATTCTAATCCAACATTATGCATGGATCGATCAACAACTCACTGGGCAGCTTTATCTAACAGGAAATGACTTGAGCATTGCAGATATTTATCTATTTGTGGTGACAAGATGGGCTGGGTTTATTGGTTTAGAGCTTACGCATTTTAAGTATTTAACCAGTTTTATGCAGCGTGTTGCCAATCGACAAACGGTTCTGGATGCAATCATGGCGGAAACTGAATAATAAAAATCATCACAAGGAAAATGAAATGCCTTATATTTTAATTCAGATCACTAAAGAAAATGTTTCACAACAGCAAAAGCAGCAGTTGATTCAAGAAGCAACAGAGTTGGGTGTTCGTGTACTCGATAAAGATCCTGCCACTACCTTTGTCGTGATCGATGAGGTTGATACAGATAATTGGGGGGTTGCAGGGGAGTCGGTTACGACCTTACGGCAGAAACAAGCAAAATGTACAGTTCATCAAGTTGAGTAAAAATATGAGTCAGCAAGCAATAGTTGAAATCCATTCGCAGCTACAAAAATATTTTGATGCTTTGTATTTTTGTGATGTGAGCAAGTTGAATGATGTGTTTCACCCTGACGCGATTTATATCAATGCCACGGATAAACCCATTTTAAAGTTGGACATGCAAACCTATTTTGCAATGGTATCACAGCGCATTTCACCTGCATCTAAACATGAAGCAAGGCAGGATAAAATTATGTCAATTCATTTACTCAATGATCAGCTGGCAGTCGCACATGTAGAGTGTGCGATTTCACCTAAATATTTTTATGATGCGCTAACCTTCGTTTTTGATCATGGTGAATGGAAAATTATGGCGAAAGTTTTTCAATATCAATTACAGACTGACTAACGAACACCAAACTGTTGAGTCCAGTAAGCCTTTTGTTTTGCAGATCGGTCGGATGTGCAAGCAAGTGCATAATCCGTGAATTTAGGGTGCATTAGATTTGCACAATGCACTGGACTCGCAAGCCACGTTGCCATGACTTCATTTAAGTTTTTCTGACCGCGCGCAACATTTTCACCACCGCCACGTCCTTTGAAGTGATAAAGCTTTAATCTCGCTTTCAAGTCTAAGCCCGTAGTGCTGACATGACCGAGAAAATTGTATTTTGCCATGTCTTCTGACTGAGCAAATGCACTGTTGTATAAATGACTATTCCAAACTAGAGGCGCTACAGCTGGATAGCGTTTTTGGCCGCAGTGATGTGGATATTGTCGTATTTCGTTAATCGCATTTAAAATTGATTGTTGATAAGCTGGATTTTGTAAATCTTGGCAAGTAATTTCTATCGCAGATTTTGAAATTTGATTCACACTAGGAGAGACTTGTGTCGAGCTATCTGGTGCATTTACACTACATGCGGAGATAAAAAAAGGAAAAATAAGAAGAAGTATGAGCTTGTCCATGGCGATGTCTTAAATGTAATTTTTTTAGTTTTTTTA
>NZ_DJLC01000046.1:8458-8716 GCF_002434875.1 Acinetobacter sp. UBA6526
ATTTTTTTAGTTTTTTTATCATACGTGAAGAATAAAGCGCTGATCAATTTACTTCAGTAAAAAAGCGAGTTTAAAACTCGCCTTTAGTACTTAAATATCAATTTATCCAGCTTGTAATGCTTTTAAATCTTCTAATACCTGTTCAGCATGACCAGCAGCTTTAACCTTTCTGTAAGATTTAACCAATTGCTTATTGTGGTAAATAAAAGTTGATCGCTCGATTCCCATCACTTGTTTGCCGTACATATTTTTTTCTTT
>NZ_DJLC01000046.1:9023-34240 GCF_002434875.1 Acinetobacter sp. UBA6526
TACATATTTTTTTCTTTAATTACGTCAAAATGTTTGCACAGCACTTCTTCTTTATCACTGATGAGATCAATGGTTAGTGATTGCTTTTCAGTGAAGTTTTGGTGTGCCTTCACTGAGTCACGAGATACACCAATAATTTGACAACCTAAAGCGTCAAATTGATCTTTCAAGCATGAAAAACCAACAGCTTGGGTTGTACATCCAGGTGTTGAATCTTTGGGATAAAAGTATAACACCAGCCATTCATTTGCTATCTCGGCTAGATTAATTTCGCCTTGTGTTGTTGGGAAAACGTGATTTGGTAATTCAATATTCTCAGACATTGTGCATCCTTTTAATAAATTAAATTTGATCTAATTCAAGTGGTAGAAAAGCATATTCTTCATGATAAACAATATTGCACTGACGTATAGGTATAGCTTTGTTAAAAATTGGTCCATCAATAACCGTGGTATGAAATTCACCGCCTTCACCACATGGATCGATGTCACGGCTTTCAAGTTCTTGGATATATTCTAAGGTTAGGATTTTGCCAAGGTCTTCGACTTTCATACCGAGCTTTAAATTTACAGTGACGATGACACTTCGGAAACCTAAATTGATGAACTCTTCCACGACTTCACGATGTGGGCGTAACCAAAGGGGCATTGCCAATTTAAGACCAACTTGCTGGGTCACGCGATCGTGCCAACAACCTTGTTGGGGCATATCCAGATCACCTGTCACTAAAACTTCAGCACCTTTTTGCTTTGCTTGATTCATTAAATCTATAAACTTATCTTCGTAATCAGCCCAACTCGAAGATGTCATAAAAACAGGTAAACCAATTGCATCTGCTTGTGCTTGAATAATATCAAGAGGCATAGCATGTGAACGTGATCGTTGTCCTTGCTCTTCCAGCATGACAATCAAACCAATTACTGTGCCTGATTGTAGCGCATGATATAACGCGAGAGAGCTATCTTTACCGCCACTGAATGACACGATAGATCGCCTATGATTGGCGTTAGTTTTCCATTGATCTTGCATGCGAATTCAACTGAATTAAGATCAATAGAGTCTAACAGAAAAGAAAAAAAGCCTGCAAAATGCAGGCTTTCTTTAGAACAACAAAGGCTTATTTTTTCTGCGCTTGTTGAGCTGCTTTCATTGCTTCTTCAGTTAGCTTTTCTAGCTTAGAAACGAGCGGTGCACCTAAGCAAGCTTGTAAGTCTTTATTTTGCTTTTGTACAAAAGCTAAAGAACTAGGGCTTTTCTTAGCATTGATCGCGCTTTGGATTTCCCATTTTTGCGCTTCGGTCACTTTACCTTGAGCATCAATTTGGCAACCACAGAATTTGCTTACTTCTGCAGAAGTGAGTTTACCGCCTTTCGCAGTTTGATCTTTACATACGTTGATCAATGCTGCTTTAACATTGGTACTTTTATACGCAGTTTGTAAAGGATTATCAGCTGCGTGAGCCCCTGTTGCCAGTAATGCAGCAGCTGACATCATTGTAGAAAGAATAAGATTTGATTTGAAAAACTTCATATATTGTACCTAATTATTACCCTATATCGTCTATTCAGTATAACGTGTAGGATCCGCAATACCTGCTTCGATAAAACCTTGTTGACGTAAACGGCAACTGTCGCATTTGCCACATGCACGTCCTTGAGCATCTGCTTGGTAGCAGGATACCGTTTGGCTATAGTCTACGCCATGTTCGATCCCTAAGCGTATAATATTCGCTTTGGATAAATGTAACAGAGGTGTTTCAATTTTAAGTGGTTTTCCTTCAACACCTGCTTTTGTTGCAAGACGAGCAAGATTTGCAAAAGCATCAATAAATTCAGGGCGGCAATCTGGATATCCTGAATAATCAACAGCATTTACTCCAATCACAATCGCTTCAGCATCAAAAACCTCTGCTGCAGCTAGGGCATAAGAGAGGAAAATTGTGTTACGAGCTGGAACATAAGTTACAGGAATGCCTTCTTGTAGTTGCTCTGGAACATCAATGTTATGATCTGTAAGTGCTGAGCCACCTAAGTTACCCAAATCAATATTAATCACACGATGTTCAACACCTGCACGTTTCGCAAGTGTTTTAGCTGCATCAAGTTCTGTTGTTGAACGTTGACCGTACATAAAACTTAAAGCTATACACTCATAGTTTGCTTGTGCCCAAGCAAGACAAGTTGTTGAGTCTAAGCCACCAGACAATAATACGATGGCACGAGAACGCATATTATTTTCCATGATTCAACCTAAAATAAATTTGAAAAAAGCTGATCTATTTTGAGAACGAACTTTTAAAGTTTTCTAACGACCAGATTCATCGTTCCACAACAGTTTATGTAACTGTAGTTGGAACCGAACGGGGAGATGGTCTTCTAAAATCCATTGTGCCAAATCACGTGCTAAAGCAGGTAAGGCAACGGCACCTTTTTCAACAGCAAAGGCTGGTGAGAACCAAACTGTACTCACTTTTTCCTGCAATTGAAATTGTTCAAGTTGCTGTTTAGACCATTCATAGTCTTCTCGATTACAAATGACGAATTTGATTTGATCGTGCTGCGTGAGGTGATCAATATTACTCAATAAATTACGATGATCTTCTTTTGAAGTGGGTGTTTTCAAATCAAGTACTTTAGAAACGCGTGAATCAACTTTTGATACATCTAAAGCACCACTGGTTTCGAGAGAAACTTGAAAACCTAGATCGCAAAGACGTTGCAACAAAATCAAGCAATTCGGTTGTGCCAGAGGTTCTCCACCTGTGACGCAGATATAAGGTGTTTTATATTGGCTTGCTGTTTCGATGATATGTTCAAGTGAAAAACGCTCACCACCTTCAAAGGAGTAAGTCGTATCACAATAACTGCAGCGTAGTGGGCAACCTGTTAAGCGGATAAATACGGTTGGTAAACCAAAGGTATTCGCTTCGCCTTGCAAAGAATAAAAAATCTCAGTAATACGCAGCCCAGCCGCAGGATCAGAGACAGGAATTGCAGAAGAACGTAAGGAAGCCATAAAGAGTTACCACAAACAGTTATAACAAAAGCAGCATGCTATATAAAAACAAAATCTCTACGACCATGTCTGATCGTAGAGACGAGGAGCGACTGAAGCTCCAAGGAACGGTTAAGTTCCTTAAATAAATGACAGATTAGTCTGCACGTAATAAGTCGTTCAAGCTCGTTTTAGCACGAGTTTTAGCATCAACTTTTTTCACGATGATTGCAGCATATAAGCTGTATGTACCGCATTTAGAAGGAAGATTACCTGCAACAACAACAGAACCAGCAGGTACACGACCGTAGTGAATTTCGCCTGTTTCACGATCAAAGATCTTGGTTGATTGACCGATGAAAACACCCATTGAAATCACAGAGCCTTCTTCAACGATCACGCCTTCAACGATTTCAGAACGTGCACCAATGAAGCAGTTGTCTTCAATAATTGTTGGGTTTGCTTGTAATGGTTCTAAAACACCACCAATACCAACGCCACCAGACAAGTGAACATTTTTACCAATTTGTGCACATGAACCTACAGTTGCCCATGTGTCAACCATTGTGCCTTCATCAACATACGCACCGATGTTGACATATGATGGCATCAACACAACATTTTTTGCTTGGAAACTTCCACGACGAGCAACAGCAGGCGGTACAACACGTACACCAGCTGCTTTGAATTGTTCTTCAGTCCAACCTGCGTGTTTTGTATCAACTTTGTCATAGAAACGAAGATCACAAGACTCGATTGGTTTATTGTCATTAAGTTTGAATGATAATAAAACTGCTTTTTTTAACCATTGGTGAACAACCCATTCACCATCGATTTTCTCAGCTACACGAAGTGTACCGTTGTCTAAGCCAGTCAAAGCTTCTTCAACAGCTTGACGAATTTCAGTAGGGCAGTCCTCTGCGCTATAGTTGGCGCGGTCTTCAAATGCTTGCTCAATGATTGTAGAAAGCTGAGACATGATCTTCCATCTTCCAAAAAAATTTTGAAGATTTTACACTAAATTAGATCAATTAGCTTTGAAAAAAGTGGTTACAATAAACTGTTTTAAATTTATGCAACAAAATTGTAATAAAAACGGATTTTATTGTTTTTTATTCATTATTTTACAATTCACAATTATTCTGAATTTGTATCAAAAAATAACAAAAAGTAATCATTTTCTGTATAAAAAGTTGGCGATCATTCTTTTATGCTAATCCCACAAGTAACAATTATACATTTTTAAATAAGAGCATTTTTTGAGGAGACTCCAATGAAAGCTTTGCGTGTTATGTTAGCAGCAGGTGCATTAACAGCGATTGCAGGTACTGCATTTGCAGCAGATGAACAAATTGTGAAGGAATCAGTTTATGCTTTCCCTTCATATTTAGATCCAGTTTCTGTACGTGCTGAAGTTGGTACGACAGGTTATGGTGGTGCGATTTCATATCGTGTGAACCCATACGTAAGTTTAAGCCTTGGTTATAATGGTGGTGACATTTCTTGGTCTGATGATCTTAAAGTAAATGGATCTAAATATGACTTAGATATGGATAATAAAACAGCATATTTGAATGCTGAGATCCGTCCTTGGGGTACAAGTGCAAATAATTTTGTAAATTCACTTTATGTCGCAACAGGTGTTGGTTATTTAGATAATGATTACGCACTGGATCGCCGAGTGAGCCAAGGCCGTAACTTTACTGTAAATAATACTGATTTTAATGCGACTTCTGATGTTCATATTGCAGGTAAAATGCGTTACAAAGATGATATCGCACCATATGTAGGTGTTGGTATCGCACCTCAAGTATATAAAAACATTGGTGTATTCGGTGAGGTTGGTGCTTATTATACAGGTAACCCAACAGCAACTTTACAAAATGTGAATGGTGGTACTGCTTCAAATGGTAGTGGTGCTAATCTAGATGATGAAATTGCGAAAGAACAAGCAAACATTCGTGATAAATCACGTTATGAATGGATGCCAGTAGCTAAAGTTGGTGTGAGCTTTAAGTTCTAAACAACTGGATATAAAAACGAGCTTTAAGCTCGTTTTTTATGATCTAAAGAAAACAAAAGGCTTTTATGTGCCTTTTGTTTTTATTTATTCTTCAGGGTAGGCTACTTTTTTTAGTGCTTTAATGTCTGTTTTTGGCGAACATAGTGAAATGAACTCATAGCCGTAACCACGAAGTAAATGTCCTTTACGAACTGCGATCCACGTTGTGTTTGTACCAAAAATACCTGTTTTGATCTGTTGCAAACGATAATCTCGCTCAGCATCATAAGCAACATCATTGACAATACCGACACCCATATTGAGCTCAACATAGGTTTTAATAACATCGGCATCTAAAGCAGACATGACGATGTCAGCGTGCAGATGTGCATCTTCAAATGCTTTGTCGATTTTTGAACGACCTGTGAAGCCACCATGATAAGTAATGAGTGGGTATTCAGCTAAAATGTCGAGACTAATTTTATCTAGTTTTGCTAAAGGATGATCTTTCGGGGTGATGATACTGTGGTGCCATTCATAATAAGGTACGCTCGCCAAATTTTCCTCAGTAGTTAATGACTCCGTCGCAATACCAATATCTGCTTCACCCTGTAACAACATTTCAGCAATTTCAACGGGGCTAGCTTGTTGTAGAACCAAATGCACTTTGGGAAATAGTTTTTTAAATTGGTTCACAATAGGAGGCAAAACATAACGTGCTTGGGTATGTGTCGTTGCAATTGTAAGTGTGCCTTCATCGACTTTATTAAAATCATCGGCAAGACGTTTGATGTTATCAGCATCAACCAACATACGTTCAACGATACTCAAGAGAGATTGACCTGGCTCAGTGAGTCCAAGTAAACGTTTGCCCTTACGCACAAAAAGTTGCACGCCTAATTCATCTTCTAAATCTTTAATGTGTTTACTGACACCTGATTGGGAGGTATAAAGTGCCGCTGAAGCTTCAGTTAAATTAAAGTTTTGACGAACAGTTTCTCGAATAATTCTGAGTTGTTGAAAGTTCATAATCATTTTCCGCATAAAAGGTGAGGAACGGCTAAAGTTCAGCAAGAACATTTTAACCATCCTCAAGGTATTATTCTAAGCAACTTGCGTCGTTTGGTCTGCAAATAAATGAAGTTGAGTTGCACTTATCCAAACAGTTTGATTTGGTTTGAATTGGTGTACATTTGCCTCTTCTACACTTAATAAAATTTCAATCGTACGTCCACTACGATCTTGTAATTCAGCAATAACTTTCCCAGCTATCCATACTTCACGTAGGAAAGTAGCCTCAATGGTGTTGTTCTGAGGTTGGGTATGAATATGTAATTCATTTGGCCTTGCAAATGCAATTACTTTTCCTTGTGGTGCTTCAACAGTATTTGGAAGCTGAATGCGATTTTCATCGATATGGATAATACCGTTGGAGTGTTCACCTTCAAAGCGATTTGCTTGACCTAAGAAATCAAAAACAAATGGCGTTGCTGGTTTTTCATAAACTTCTCGTGGTGAGCCAATTTGTTCGACATCACCTTTATTCATGACAATGATTTGATCTGCGACTTCTAAAGCTTCTTCTTGATCGTGCGTTACAAAGATCGAGGTGATATGTAGCTCATCATGTAAAGTACGTAACCAACGGCGTAATTCTTTACGAACTTTTGCATCCAGTGCGCCAAATGGCTCATCTAGTAATAAAACACGCGGTTCAACAGCGAGTGCACGTGCTAAAGCGATGCGTTGGCGTTGACCACCTGAAAGCTGGGCTGGATAACGGTCTGCTAAAAAGCCAAGTTGAACGAGATCAAGTAAGCGAGTCACACGTTTTTTAATTTCAGCTTCTGATGGGCGTGTTGCACGTGGGCGAACGCGTAAACCAAAGGCAATATTGTCAAAAACAGTCATGTGGCGGAATAAAGCATAATGCTGGAATACAAAACCTACTTGTCGTTCACGGACGTGAATGTCTGTGGCATCTTCGCCTTCAAGTAAAACCTGTCCACCGTCGGCAGATTCTAAACCTGCAATGATGCGTAATAATGTTGTTTTACCGCAACCTGAAGGACCAAGTAAGGCTACCAATTCACCTTCAGGAAAGTCTAAAGAGATATTTTTCAGCGCATGGAATGCACCAAAGTGTTTTTCAATATTTTTTACTTGAATACTCATGTGCTTATTCCTTAGTGGCTAGGTTGATTTTGATTGGATTGATGTTCATTTGCTTGGTCTTGGCGAGCTTCAAGCCAAGTTTTTAAAATTAATGTAATGATTGCTAGAAATGCCAATAGTGAAGACACAGCAAATGCAGCACTAAAAGTGTATTCGTTATAAAGAATTTCTACATGTAACGGTAAGGTATTGGTTTGACCACGGATATGTCCTGAAACAACTGAGACCGCACCAAATTCACCCATTGCGCGGGCATTACACAGAATCACACCGTAGATCAAACCCCATTTGATATTAGGTAAGGTTACTTTCCAAAAGGTTTGCCAACCTGAAGCACCCAGTACTATCGCTGCCTCTTCCTCCTCTGTGCCTTGAGCTTCCATCAAAGGGATTAATTCACGGGCTACAAATGGAACGGTAATGAAAATAGTGGCTAATACAATCGCTGGGATGGCATACAAAATTTTGATGTCATGATCCATTAACCAGCCACCCATCCAACCTTGTGTGCCAAAGATTAGAACTAACATTAATCCAGCAATCACAGGTGATACCGAGAAAGGCATATCAATGATGGTGGTTAAGATGGCTTTACCGCGGAACTGGAATTTTGCAACAGCCCATGCTGCTGCAACACCGAACACAACATTAATAGGGACGGCAATTGCAGCCGTAATTAGGGTAAGTTTTACAGCTGATAAAGTATCTGAATCGGTTAACGCATTGATATAAACCGCTAAGCCTTGTTTAAATGCTTCAACAAAAACCAAAATCAGCGGCAAGATTAAACAACTGAGGAAAAAGATTAAGGCAACGCTGATTAGGCTAAAACGAACCCATGTCGGTTCGCGAGTTGCATCTCGACTTTGAAGTTTGAGAGCTAAAGCATTGCTGTTGGTATTTAGGCTCATTGTGCAACTCTCCCAGTGCGACGGCTCGCCCATGCTTGTACTAAGTTAATTAAAAATAGAATGGCAAATGACAGAATGAGCATGACTACGGCAATGGTCGTTGCACCTGCGTAATCATATTCCTCTAAGCGAGAGATGATCATCAGGGGGGCAATTTCAGTTTTATAGGGTTGATTGCCTGCAATAAAAATCACGGAACCGTATTCACCGACACCGCGGGCAAAAGCTAAAGCGAACCCAGTGAGCAATGCAGGTAATAGTATTGGTAAAATGATTTTGATAATGGTCTGCCAACGATTTGCACCTAAGGCAGAAGCAGCTTCCTCCAGTTCTGTTTCAATATCACTGAGTACTGGTTGAACAGTACGGACCACAAAGGGTAGACCAATGAAGATTAAAGCAAGGGTAATACCAATAGGGGTATAAGCCACTTCAATCCCAAGAGGGGAAAGATATTGTCCAATCCAGCCTGTTGGGGCATATAAAGAGGTTAATGCAATACCTGCAACAGCAGTTGGTAATGCAAAAGGTAAATCAACTAATGCATCAACAATCCGTTTACCTGGAAAGCTATAACGTACTAAACACCAAGCCAGTAACAAGCCAAAAATAACGTTAACTAGTGCAGCGATTAATGCAGCACTAAAGCTAAGCTGTAAGGACTTTAAAATTCGTTGTGAAGTTAAAATTTCCCATAAGCCATCCCACCCAATTCCAAAAGATTTGATAAAGACAGCAGATAAAGGAATAAGCACAATCAAAGACACGTAAGCGAGGGTAAAGCCTAATGATAGACCAAACCCAGGCAGCACTCGGGAACGCTGCGACATGATATTTCCTCAAAGAGAAATGTTTGCTAAAACAAGCAAATAAATAATATGAATGCTAAAAACACGAGAGTAAAGTTAGGCAAATTTCAAATTAAAATTTGCCTGACTCATTCGAGGGATTGGCAGCATCTTTTTTTCAGGCAGCAAGTAGTTCAGGATCTCAGGGAAAGGGCCAAATCCAGATGCGACATTGATATGACCAACAGCACCTAAATTGATTGGGGTTAGTTTCCAAGCCTGAGCAAGTTGTAGCGCATCGGCATAACCTAACCACGGATCATTTTCACTAATCAATAACGTGGCTGGTACGTCAATTTTAAGTTGATGAAAATATTGCTTGTAATCAGTCAAACTATGACGAGCGAAACCTGATTCACCAAAACGTGCAGGATTTGCAGGCGCAACCAAAATTAGATTTTTCACTTTTGCTCTGAGTTCTGGGTGTTCAGCGAGTGCAGCAACACTAGTTAAACAGCCAAAACTATGTGCCACGATTTGGACAGGTGCTGGAGCTGCAACAACAGTTTTAACAAATTGAGTAATCCATTCACTTAACACAGGGCGATCCCAATAAGTTTGTTCAACGCGAGAACTAGACACGAGCTTATGTTGTAACCAAGACTGCCAATGTTGTGCTTCACTACCGCCAACACCGGGAACAATTACAGTATGAATCATGTCTATTCTCCTTAGAATCCCTGAAAATCTCTCTTGGGAACTACACGCTAAACGACGAATTGCGTTTGCACCCATGCAAGAGAGAGATTTTATTTACCTGTACTGTTGAGTTTTACGATCTGGTCAAATACACCACCATTATCAAAGTGAGTTTTTTGTACTTTATTCCAGCCGCCAAACTCTTGATCAATCGTCACCAATTTAAGTGGCTTAAAGGTTGTACTGTATTTTTTTAAAATTGCGGCATTACGTGGACGGTAGAAATTACGAGCAGCGATTTCTTGCCCAGCTGGTGAATACAGGTAGTTAAAGTAACCACGAGCGATTTGAGAGTTGCCTTTCTTTGCTGCATTTTTTTCTACAATGGCAACTGGTGGCTCTGCAAGAATTGAAAGAGATGGCGTAATAATTTCGAATTTACCTGGTTGCTCTCGTACTGCGAGATAAGCTTCATTTTCCCAAGCCAATAAGACGTCGCCAATACCGCGTTCAGCAAAAGTCGTAGTTGCACCGCGAGCGCCAGAATCAAGCACTTTGGTTTGTTTATAAATTTGGCGAACAAATTCTTGCGCTTTTGCATCGTTGCCACCTTTCTGGTGTTTCGCCCATGCCCAAGCCGCCAAATAGTTCCAACGAGCACCGCCAGAGGTTTTTGGGTTTGGTGTAATAATTTCTACACCGGGTTTAATGAGATCGCCCCAATCTTTGATTTGTTTAGGGTTATCTTTACGAACGAGGAATACAATTGTTGAGGTATAAGGTGTCGAATTATTTGGTAATTTCTTTTGCCAATCGCTTGGTAATAATTTTGCCTTTTCTGCGATTTCATTAATATCAGCGGCAAGCGCTAAGGTCACAACATCTGCATTTAGACCATCTATGACAGCTCGTGCCTGCTTTCCTGAACCACCATGTGATTGCTTGAAATCAATATCTTGCCCAGTACGCTGTTTCCAAAATGCACCAAACTGTTTATTAAAATCCGTATATAGCTCACGCGTAGGATCATAAGAAACGTTCAAGAATTCTTGAGCAGCAAACGAGGAAACTGATAATAGTGTGGCAATAATACCAACTTTGATTTGAGATAAACGCATGAAAACCCCTAAAAATTCAATGTATGTTTGGAATATGGATGCAGCATAACGCCAGTTTTTTTGCAAAAAAAATAATTAAAATCGAATTTGATATGAAAAATAGAGAAATATATAAATGAGATAAGCTATGCTGAATTATTGATAAAAAAGAAATTTTTATTTATAAATTTTAAGTTGTTATAATTTTTTAAAATCAATAGGTTGTTCTGCTATTTAGTGCGACTATATGCAAAATTTTGAAAGGTGTTTGGATCATGCAATGCTATAAAAATGGACAACTGATTGAGTCTATTCCTTTGCTTGATCGCGCTTTTCATTACGGTGATGGTTGTTTTACAACTGCTCGACTTTTCCAAAACAATTTTGAGTTAAAAGAGCTGCATTTTGCTCGCTTAGCTTTGGCCTGCCAAAGTTTAAGTTTAGATGCAGATTTATCTTTGATTGAATCCTCACTTGAACAACTGCAACAGCAGAATTCTCAACTAAATGGCACTTTAAAAGTGGTTATTAGTCGTGGTGAAGGTGATCGTGGTTATAGTTTGCCTTTACATGCAGCGGATATTTATGTGTGGTATTACCCAAGAGTCATGCAAGCTTTTCAACCAGAATGGATTGAAAGTGGTTTACTTAAACATGCTTTAGGTTTAAATATGCCTCATCTTGTTGGACTGAAAACATTAAATCGCTTAGAACAAGTGTTATTAAAGCAAGAGGCTGATCAACAAGGCTGGTTAGAGGCTTTGGTGAGTGATGTTCAGGGAAATATTGTTGAAGGGGTGAGCAGTAATTGTTTCATTCGTATAAATGATCAATGGATTACACCAGAACTTCGTTATAATGGCGTCCACGGTGTTATGCGAGCAAAAATACTTTCTCTGATGCAACAATATCAGGTGAAATGTGAACAGCGTTGTGTCGAAATGCATGAGCTTGGGCAGATTCAGAGTTTATTTTTCTGTAATGCTTTACATCCTATGAAAGCCGTAATTCGATTTGATCATCGAGTTTTAGCTCAACAGCCGTATCTTGATTTATTTCATACTTTAAAACTTAACCAGATTGATTAATATGCCAAAGTCACCAAACACGAGCAAAAGCAAGAAAAAGCCAAAAGCTAAACCGAAATCTACTTTCAAAGCCTTTTGGATTGCTATTTTCCTTTTAGGTTTGGTTATATTTGGTATTTTATGGGCAAATCTTTTTAAAAATTACCCTGTTGATGGCAAAAAGCAACTTTTAGTGATCTCATCTGGGGATACTTACTCTCGATTTATTGATCGCCTAGCTAAAGAGGGTAAAGTTAGCTTACCTATTGTGTTAAAGCTTTATCAAAAGTTTTTAATCCATGACAGTATGAAAGCTGGTGTGTATGAAGTCACACAGGGAATGAGTATTCGCCAAGTTTTATCGATGTTTTCTGATGCCGAAAATGCACAGATGAATCGTATTTTGGTGATAGAAGGGACAACATTTAAGCAGCTTGTTCAAAATCTTAAAAAAGATTCAAATGTAACAAAAACAATTTTGGATTTACCTCAAGATCAATTGTTAAAAGCACTTGATATTCCGTATTCACATCCAGAAGGTTTGTTTGCACCTGATACTTATTTTTTTGCTAAAGGTGAAACAGATAAAAAAATTCTAACGGATTTATATCATCGCCAAATGAAATCATTAGATGAGGCTTGGACAAATAAAGCTCCAAATCTGCCATATAAAGATAAATATGAAGCATTGATCATGGCTTCTATTATTGAGAAAGAAACGAGTTTGGATAGTGAGCTTCAGCAAGTTTCTGGTGTTTTTGTACGCCGCTTAAAAATAGGTATGCGCTTGCAAACTGATCCAACAGTGATTTATGGCATGGGCGATAATTATAAAGGCAATATCACACGTAATGACTTGCGTACGCCTACATCTTATAACACCTATACTATTAATGGTTTACCACCAACACCAATTGCATTGCCAAGTAAAAAAGCGATTGAAGCGGCTATGCACCCTGATAATGCCAAAAATATTTATTTCGTTGCCACAGGTAATGGTGGTCATAAATTTACAGCGTCTTTAGAAGACCATAATCGTGCAGTTCAAGAATATTTAACTGTGCTACGTTCAAAGAAAAAGCAAGGTGAATGATGTTTATTAGTTTTGAAGGTACGGAAGGTGTAGGAAAAACAACACTGATTCGTAAAATTCATCAGTACTTTGAACAGCAAGGTAAAGAAGTTGTATTAACTCGTGAGCCAGGTGGCACGCCTTTGGCTGAACAGATTCGCTCGTTATTATTGGCGGTGAATCATGAAGAGCAAATGAGTCATGATACCGAGCTGTTATTGATTTATGCGGCGCGTGCTCAACATTTACAACAAGTGATTTTACCTGCATTAGAAGCAGGCAAGATTGTGCTGAGTGATCGTTTTACTGATGCCAGCTTTGCTTATCAATGTTCTGGACGTGGTTTAAGTCAGGAAAAGTTGCAATTGTTAAATCAAACTTTTGTCGCGAAAATGCCGAATATTACCTTTTGGCTAGATGCCCCGATTGAGCTGGGAATGACCCGTGCTCGAGAGCGTGGTGCATTGGATCGTTTTGAGCAAGAGAAATTAAGTTTCTTTGCTAAAGTTCGTGAGGGTTATGAGGCTTTGTGGCAAGCAGAACCTGAACGGATGAAGCGTTTGGATGCAACACAGAATGCGGATGTTGTGTTTGGCGAGGCGCTGCAATATTTGAAATAGACGTTAAGCAATAGTAAATCTGAAAATAGCCTGATTTTTAGTATTTGAATTCAAGTTCTTATTCACTATCGAGGTCGGCGGCATGGATGCCGCCAGTTGGACAGGGGTAACAAGGATGTACCCTCTGCCCAACAAGGGATTTTGATTACTTTGATCCTTCAAAGTAATGTATTGCCTATACAAACGAGATCTAATTATTCTGTTTATATGAGGCAGTGCCAATTAAAAATAATAGATGAATAAATTGGGTGTTATTCATTCACCAACGGCTGTTCCACCTTAAAATTCGGTGGAGTCAAAACTGTTTTACGAATTTCATTAGAAAGCTCAGGATAATCAAGTGTGTAATGTAAACCACGAGATTCCTTACGCTCCATCGCGCAACGTACAATCATTTCCGAAACTAGAACTAGGTTACGCAATTCGATCAAGTTTTTGCTGACACGATAATCTTGATAATACTCAGTGATTTCGCGTTTCAACATTTCAATACGGTGTAAGGCGCGTTGCAAACGTTTGGTGGTACGAACAATACCGACATAGTTCCACATAGTTGAACGCAACTCATCCCAATTTTGCAGAATTACTACATCTTCATCCGCATCTGTAACTTGAGACTCGTCCCAAGACGGTACAGTAGGGAATTTAAAGTCCGAATCAAATTTTTGTTGGATATCGTTAGCTGCACTCATGCCATACACGAAACATTCAAGAAGTGAGTTACTTGCCATACGATTAGCGCCGTGTAAACCTGTATACGAGGTCTCGCCAATCGCATATAAGCCATCTAAATCGGTTTGACTATTCTCATCAACGACAACACCGCCACAGGTGTAATGTGCAGCTGGAACGACAGGGATCATATCTTTGGTGATATCGATACCAAGTTCAATAAGTCGTGCATATAAAGTAGGGAAGTGCTCGGTAATAAATTCTGGTGATTTATGGGTGATATCTAGCCAAACATGGCGAATACCTAGGCGCTTGATTTCATGGTCGATGGTACGTGCCACAATATCACGCGGTGCAAGTTCAGCACGTTCATCAAAACGTAGCATGAAACGCTCGCCGTCTGGTAAGCGCAAATAAGCACCTTCGCCACGCATTGCTTCGGTAATTAAGAAAGAACGCGCTTTGGGATGGTATAAACAAGTTGGATGGAATTGATTGAATTCCATATTAGCAACACGGCAACCTGCTCGATAAGCCATTGCAATACCATCGCCTGTTGCAATGTCAGGATTAGACGTATAAAGATATGCTTTCATTGCACCGCCACAAGCCAGTGCTGTAAATGGCGCTAAGAAGGTATGGACTTGTTCATTTTTCTCATCTAAAGCATATAAGCCAATCGCTCTATTCTTTTCACCTAAATGACCAAGTTTGTGTTTTGTGATGAGATCAATCGCAATATAGTTTTCAAAAATTGTAATATTTTTTCTTTCTTTTGCACGCTCAACTAAAGTTGTTGAAATTGCTTTGCCGGTTGCATCGGCTGAGTGAATAATCCGACGCTGCGAGTGACCACCTTCACGCGTTAAGTGGAGTTGCTCATCATCATCTAATGTAAATTGAACACCCTGTTCTAATAAAAAATCAACGGAGGGTTTGCCACCTTCGACCGTATGCTTTACTGCATCTAGTTCACATAAATGTGCACCTGCAATCATCGTGTCATTAATATGTTGTTGAATTGAGTCCGTCTCATCTAATACCGCAGCAACACCACCTTGAGCATAATAGGTACTCGCTTCTGTGAGCGCAGCCTTTGCTAAAATCGCGATGTTGTAATGACTTGGTAAAGAGAGTGCTAGGCTTAAACCTGCACCGCCACTGCCCACAATAATCATGTCAAAATGATGAATTGTTTCTAAATCAGGCATGTCGATCTGCTTCAATTTCAAACGTTCGCTAATGACAACGCTTTTTGAACAAAAAGGCAAGAGCTAATCTGCTTAGAATTGAGTGATTTTTTGGCGAATGAGTCAATAATTTGCTTGTTTTGTTGTATTGCTACATATCAATAATCATGCGATTACGTTTAGGAACATTTTTTTAATGTGAGTTTAAGTTGGTCATTATAAAACCTGTTTTGAACAGTGGTTATATTAATTTTCCTCCACAATTTATTCACATTTTAGTTTTTTATTTCTTTGTATACATTGAAAATATAAACATTTTTTAACGAAACGTATGAAATGGTTATGATACAACATAACCTTAAATTTTTATTCGATCATCAGTATGTAGGTTCTTGCTTCATGAAAAGTCGATATTTACAACAAGGAATGTTTGCAGCGGTATTTACAGTAGCAGCAGCTCAAGTCGATGCCGCAGCTCCAGTAGATTTTTCAAATCTCGTTGAGCAGGTTAGTCCAGCTGTAGTGAGTGTGAATGTTGTGAAGAAAATGACTCAGGAAGAGTTATTGCAACAACAGGTTCCTGAAATCTTACGCCGTTTCTTTGGTAATCAAGTGATTATCCCTCAACAGCAGGGACCACAAGAAAAAACAGCTTATGGAAGTGCATTTTTCATTAGTAAAGATGGTTACTTAGTTACAAATCATCATGTTATTGAAAATGCATCACGAATTAGTATCACATTGAATGACCGCCGTGAACTTGATGCGACATTGGTTGGTAGTGATGAACGTACTGATGTTGCTGTACTAAAAGTAAATGGTACGAATTTTCCTGAATTAAAAGTTGGTAATGTCGACCAGTTAAAAGTCGGTGAGCCTGTTTTGGCGATTGGTTCTCCATTTGGTTTCGATTACTCAGCATCAGCAGGGATTGTGAGTGCTAAATCCCGTAACATGAGTGGCGAAACATCAGTGCCATTTATTCAAACAGATGCTGCTTTAAACCCTGGTAACTCTGGTGGACCACTTTTCAATCAGAAGGGTGAAGTGGTTGGTGTGAACTCTCGTATTTTTAGTGGTACGGGCGGTTATATGGGCTTGTCGTTCTCGATTCCAATTGATGTTGCAATGGATGTTGTTCAACAGCTTAAAACCAATGGCAAAGTGACACGTTCTTATCTAGGCGTTATGTTGCAAGATATTGATCGAAATTTAGCGGAAGCCTATAAATTACCAAAACCAGAAGGTTCTCTAGTTAATCAAGTTACACCGAAATCGCCTGCTGAAAAAGCTGGGCTTAAATCAGGTGATGTGATTTTAAAAATCAATGGTACTTCGATTTCTCGTACAGGTGATTTACTCAATGTGTTGAACCGTACTGCACCAGATCAAACAATTCAGTTAGAGATTTTACGTGATGATAAAACACGTACAATTTCAGCGACATTGGGTACGGCACCTGATGATACACCAGCAGCAGAAGACAAAAATAATCCAACCAGTGGGTTGGGTATGAGTATCCGTACACTCACAGAAGCTGAATTAGCAAGTTTAAATGTTCGTGGTGGAATTTTGGTTCAAGATGTTAAACGTGGTGGATTAGCATCTCTATCTAATATCGTTGCTGGCGATGTTATTGTTCAAGTAAATGGAACGGCAATTACGAACAGTCAAATGTTTGCAAAAACGGTTGCCGCTTTACCTAAAAATAGCGTTGCGCGAGTAACGATTATTCGCCAAGGCCAACGTGCAATTTTAGGATTGCGTTTACCGAAGTAATCAAATAAATGAGAAAACCACTCTATTTGATAGGGTGGTTTTTTTATTTTGTAATACTGAGTTGTTTAGACTAATGTACGGCACTGAACTTTTGTTGTTGAAGCACGAAAAAAATTATGAGTACAATTTTTGATTTAAAAATACAGGTTCAACCACAACATATTGATGTATTGGGTCATGTCAACAATGTGATGTATATCCAATGGATGCAGGATGTTGCAGCAGCACATATAGAAACATTGGGTTTAGGCTTAACCCAATATTTAGAGTTAAAACATGCGATGGTGGCGGTTGAACATCATGTTCAATATCGTAAAGCTGCGCTTGAGGGTGAAGAGATTATTTTACGAACTTGGTTGGATGACATTAATGCGCTCTATTCATTCCGTCAGTACGCATTTTATCGACCAAAAGATCAAAGTGTTTTATTCGTAGGAAATACCAAATGGGCATGTATTGAAATTGCAACTGGTCGACCAAAGCGTATGTCGCCGAGTTTTACGCAGGCTTATCAGCCCATTTCAAATGAATTAGATCCAATGGATTTTTCAATTTCCTATGTGGAAAAATGAGAGTGTTAAGTCACTATTGCTTTGAGTTTGGGTATAAAAGCGCAGAATTATTTTGAATACTTTAAAATGTCATTCTGCTATAATCCCCAACAATTTTGTTAAACCATTTTGGCTCATTGCTTTTTATAAGTATAGGGCGCTCTATTTTCTCAAGGTAACCCATGGCGCAAGCTAAAAAATCCGTAGATATCAAAAATATACGAAATTTCTCGATCATTGCTCATATTGACCATGGTAAGTCGACTTTGGCCGACCGTTTTATTCAAATGTGCGGTGGCCTTCAAGATCGTGAAATGCAAGCTCAGGTATTAGACTCTATGGAGCTTGAGCGTGAACGTGGGATTACGATTAAGGCGGCATCAGTTACGCTTTATTATACGCATCCAAATGGTCAGCAATATCAATTAAACTTTATTGATACGCCTGGACACGTTGATTTCTCTTACGAGGTTTCGCGTTCTTTAGCTGCGTGTGAAGGAGCTTTGCTTGTTGTTGATGCTGCACAAGGCGTTGAGGCTCAATCTGTGGCGAACTGTTATACCGCAATTGAACAGGGCTTAGAAGTACTACCAATTCTCAATAAAATTGATTTACCGCAGGCTGAACCTGAGCGTGTGATTCATGAAATTGAAGAGATTATCGGAATTGAAGCAACTGACGCTCCAACATGTTCAGCAAAAACAGGTTTGGGGGTTGAAGGTGTTCTAGAGCGTCTAGTCGATGTTATTCCTGCACCTGAGGGTGATCGTGATGCACCTTTACAAGCTTTGATTATCGACTCATGGTTTGATAACTATCTAGGCGTTGTCTCGCTTGTTCGTATTAAACAAGGCCGTATCCGCAAGGGTGATAAAATGCTTGTTAAGTCAACAGGACAAGCACATCCTGTGACTTCAGTTGGTGTGTTTAACCCTAAGCATACTGAAACGGATATCCTTGAAGCAGGTGAGGTTGGTTTCGTTATTGCTGGGATTAAAGATATTTTTGGTGCGCCAGTCGGCGATACGATTACATTGGTATCTACACCAGAAGTTCAAACTTTACCTGGCTTTAAAAAGGTAAAACCACAGGTATATGCAGGTCTATTTCCGATTGATTCAAGTGACTTTGAACCATTCCGTGAAGCCCTACAAAAACTACAGATTAACGATTCAGCTTTGTTTTTTGAACCTGAAAGTTCTGATGCTTTAGGCTTTGGTTTCCGTTGCGGTTTCTTAGGCATGCTGCATATGGAAATCGTACAAGAGCGCTTAGAGCGTGAATACGATTTAGATTTGATTAGTTCAGCACCAACAGTGATTTATGAAGCTGTGACTAAAAAGGGTGAAACGATTTATATCGATAGTCCTTCAAAAATGCCTGATGCTTCAACAGTTGAAGATTTACGTGAACCAATTGCTGAGTGCCATATTCTGGTTCCACAAGAATATCTTGGTAATGTCATGACTTTATGTATCGAACGTCGTGGTGTTCAAAAGGATATGAAATTCTTAGGTAATCAGGTTTCAGTTACCTTTGAGATTCCGATGGCTGAAGTGGTGATGGATTTCTTTGATAAATTGAAATCTTGCTCGCGTGGTTTTGCTTCGTTGGATTATAACTTTGTACGTTTTGAGAGTTCATCTTTAGTTAAGGTGGATGTGTTAATTAATAGCGAGAAGGTGGATGCGTTGGCAATGATTTGCCATCGTCAGGATGCGCGTCATCGTGGGATCGCATTGGTTGAGAAAATGAAGGATCTCATCCCTCGTCAAATGTTTGATGTTGCAATTCAAGCCGCTATTGGTGCGCAAATTATTGCACGTTCTACTGTAAAGGCGATGCGTAAAAACGTATTGGCTAAATGTTATGGTGGTGACGTTTCGCGTAAGAAGAAACTTCTTTCTAAACAAAAAGAAGGTAAGAAACGCATGAAACAAGTGGGAAGTGTTGAAATTCCACAAGAAGCGTTCTTAGCTGTATTGAAAGTAGATCGATAAAAAATAAGGCTAGAGAGCCTTATCATTCTCTAGCCGTAAGACGAGCAGCAAGGCTGCGAGTGAGGATTTGTGGATTTTGATTTTAATTTGATTCTAGTGCCCGCTACGCTGATTTTTTTCTTGGTGTGGTTGCTTGATAAGTTTGTGTTTAAACAGCGAGCGAATAAAGGGCGTGATCAGGAAAATTTTGTTATTACTTGGGCATATGATTTTTGGCCAGTCTTAGCTGTCGTCTTAATTCTTCGATCTTTCTTGTATGAGCCTTTTAACATTCCCTCGGACTCTATGGTACCGACCTTGGAGACAGGGGATTTTATTTTAGTTAATAAGTTTGACTATGGTGTGCGTTTACCTATTGTCAATACTAAAGTGCTGAATGTTGGTGAACCTAAACGTGGTGAAGTTATTGTATTCCGTTATCCGCCTCAACCAACAATTAGCTATATCAAGCGAGTAGTTGGTCTACCAGGTGATCATATTCAGTTTAAGGCAGGACAGTTGATTATTAATGGTAAACAAATTGCAAAAGTTGCGACTGAGTTTACGCGTGAGAAAGATCAGCTAGAAACACCTATGGTTTATTATTTTAAAGAAACTTTAGGGGAACACCAGCATTTGATTCGTTATTTAGATGGACGAAATCCTTTGGCTGAACAATTCCAGTTTGCACAATTAAAAGGTGCTGAATCTTTAGTTCCTTTTGTTGCGAAAGAAAATGATGTGTTTATTCAAAGTAATGGTCAAGATTGGGAAGTGACAGTTCCTCAAGGACAATACTTTGCAATGGGTGATAATCGAGATCAAAGTGCGGACAGTCGTTTTTGGGGTTTCGTACCTGAAACGAATTTAACGGGTCGTGCTTTTTATGTATGGATGCATAAAGAACCTGGATTTAATATTCCAAGTTTTAACCGAAATGGTAAGATTGACTAATAAAAACATAAAGGAAATATCAAATGCGTAAATCTCAACAAGGGGCTTCGTATATTGCAATTTTATTTGGGGTGGTTTTATTCGCGATTACAGTTAAAGCTGTTATTGCTATATGGCCAGCATATTGGGATGACAAAGTAGTTGATACACAAATTGAAGGTCTATTAAAAGATAGCCCTGAAAATATTTCACCTACTAAGTTTTCTAATGAAATGGATTTACGTTTAGATATGAACAATATAAGAGATATCCATTTTAAGGATATTGCTCAGGTCACTTACAAAGATGATCTTATCGTAAAGAAGAAGTATGAAGTGCGTAAGCCTTTTATGCTGAATATTAGTTTAGTTATGACTTTTGAGAAGACTTTTGACCAAAAATCTGCAAAGCAAGCTGAATGATTCAAGATTACAAGGGCGAATAGGGTACCAGTTTAAGCAGATTGACTTGCTAAAACTTGCCTTAACCCATCGTTCTGTGAGTCATAAGCATAATTATGAGCGCCTAGAATTTCTAGGCGATTCATTATTAGGAATGATTGTCGCCAATTATTTATATTGTACTTACCCGCAAGAAAATGAAGGGCGTTTAACGCGTATGCGTGCGACGTTAGTTCGTCAAGAAGCGCTAGGGAAAATTGCAAATGATTTGCAGCTTAGTCAGTCATTAATTCTAAGTACTGGCGAGTTAAAATCAGGTGGTCACCATCGAGAATCCATTCTTGCTGATACGGTGGAAGCAATTATTGGCGCTATTTATTTAGACTGTAATGATCTGAACTTGCTACAAAGCATTGTGCTAAAATGGTATGAACCTTATTTAGATCATATCGAACCAACTGATCAACTCAAAGATCCCAAATCACGGTTACAAGAGTATTTACAAGCACGTAAAAAACCTCTCCCAGTTTACGAGGTTGTAGATATTCAGGGTGATGCCCCAAATCAACATTTTAAAGTGGAATGTTTGATTGAGGGATTGCCAAAAATTCAAGGCGAGGGCTCAAGTCGTCGTTTTGCCGAACAAACGGCAGCGGCAGAAATTTTAAAATTATTGGAGCAATAACCTGATGTCTCATTCAAATGAAAATCCTTTACCTCAAAATCCATCTGAAGCTACTGAACAGCAAGATGGTAATGATTTAATTAATCAATTTTTTAGTTCGCAAGGAACGACAATTCCTTCGGATTTTAAAAGCGGTTTTGTTGCAATTGTTGGTCGACCTAATGTTGGAAAATCAACATTAATGAATCACCTGTTGGGCCAAAAGCTTTCTATTACATCCCGTAAGCCACAAACCACGCGTCATAAGATTGTGGGGATTGATTCGCGCGAAAAATCACAAGCAGTATTTGTAGATACGCCAGGTATGCATAAGAAAGAAGTACGTGCGATTAACAAGATGATGAATCGTGCGGCACATTCGGCGTTACGTGATGTGAATTTGGTTTTATTTGTTGTTGATGCACAAAAGTGGACTCAAAACGATGAGCTTGTTTTGGAAAAGCTGAAAAATGCAGATATGCCAGTGATTCTTGTAATTAATAAGTTAGATACTTTTGAAAACAAAAATGAAGCATTGCCACTGATTCAAGAACGAGCGAAGTTAATGAATTTTGCTGAAATTGTTCCCGTATCCGCTTTACGCGGCGCGAATTTAGAACATTTGCGTGACACGATTGAAAAGTATTTACCTTATCAGCCACCTTTGTATTCATTGGATCAAATTACAGATCGTTCTGAGCGTTTTCTTGCGAGTGAAATTATTCGTGAGAAAATCATGCGTCAGTTGGGTGAAGAGTTACCATATGATTTAACGGTACAAATTGAATCATTTAAAACAGAAGAAGCAACTGTAAATGAAAAAACAGGACGCTTAAAACCACCATGTACTTATATCGATGCAACGATCTTTGTTGAGCGTCAAGGACAAAAAGCCATTGTAATTGGTGATAAAGGTGCAAAGCTGAAAAGTATTGGTATGGATGCACGTACAGACATGGAAAAAATGTTTGAACAAAAAATCATGCTTACGCTTTGGGTAAAAGTTAAAGGTGGCTGGTCTGACGACGAACGCGCTTTAAAAAGCTTAGGTTATAGCGATATCTAAGAGGTTCTGCGATGATTAAAGCTCTTGTAATTGTTTCTTGTGTCTTTTTGCTACAGGGCTGTATTACTAAAATAGTTACAGTCCCTGTTAAAGTTGCCTATAAAACCACAAAAGGCGTGGTGAAAGGGACTGCAGCTGTGGTTGGTGCAGTTATTCCTGATGGCGATGATGAAAAGGACGAGAAAGAAAAGGACTAGTATCGTTTTATGATGCGTAATGAAGTCCTACATGGCTATTTAATTCATCATCGTAAATATCGTGAAAAAAGCCATATTGTGCATTTATTTACTCAAGAATATGGTCGGGTGGATGGAATTTTAAGACAAATTCCTCCACCTCAATATCAGCCGATTCGTATTCAAGCGACGGGTAAATCTGAACTTAAAAATTTCACAAAATTAGAAATTCTCAATCAACCTGTATTTTTCCACGGTGATGCGTTTTTTGCTGGTTTTTATTTGAATGAAATTCTATTGCGTCTTTGTACTTTGGAAGAGGCAATGCCACAAACATTTGAACAATATCAACTGATTTTATTGCAGTTACAGCAACTTGCTTTGCATGAGCAAGCCGCTTTATTTCTTCGACAAATTCTTCGACAGTTTGAACATGTTTTATTACAAGAACTAGGTTATGCAATCGATTTTTCTGTAGATGCAAATCAAACAGCAGTAGAAGCTTTGCAACATTATCAATTCCAACTCAATGATGGATTTTTACCAGTAAGGCAAGCTTCACGTTCTACACTTTCTGGTGCTCTAATTACTTCAATGCAAAGCTATGAAGATGGTCAAGATTTTTCTTTAGAACAACTGCAATTGTTGGGTAAACTATATCGTCAGATGATTAGTGCTTTATTAGGCGATCGGCCATTAAAAAGCCGTCAGCTGTGGATTCAAAGTACACAAACTTAATTTTCTTAAAGCATTTTTAAATGTTTAGAGAGTAAATGTTAGGATATTTTTATGGCTGTAATTTTAGGTGTAAATATTGATCATGTTGCGACATTAAGACAAGCGCGTGGCACGACTTACCCTGATCCAGTTCAAGCTGCTTTGGTTTGTGAAGAGGCGGGTGCAGAGGGGATTACTTTACATTTACGCGAAGATCGCCGCCATATACAAGATGATGATGTACGTCGTATGCGCCCGTTATTAAAAACGCGTATGAATCTAGAGTTGGCTGTAACAGATGAAATGGTCGCATTTGCAAAAGAGATTCAGCCTCAACATGTGTGTTTTGTACCAGAACGTCGACAAGAGGTGACGACAGAAGGTGGCTTGGATGTTGTCGGTCACTTTGAAAAAGTCAAAGCAGCGACTCAAGCACTCAAAGCAATTGGTAGTGATGTGTCTTTATTTATCGATGCAGATTTGGCACAGATTGATGCCGCTGTGGCATGTGGTGCCCCAACCATTGAAATCCATACGGGTGCTTATGCAGATGCGGAAACTGATGCAGAACAGCAAATAGAATTAGTCCGTATTATCAAAGGTGCCGAATACGCAGCAGCAAAAGGTTTGGTTGTGAATGCAGGGCATGGGTTAAATCTCGATAATGTTGCTGCAATTGCTGCAATTCCGCAAATCCATGAATTAAATATTGGGCATTCGATTATTGCGGATAGCGTGTTTGTTGGGCTCTCTCAAGCAGTTAAAGATATGAAAGCAGCGATTCAAGCTGCTGTGAGATAAGTTGATGAGTAGTTTGAATTATGATGAGCTAATGCAACCCGTTATTGCATTTTTGGGTTGTAAAACGCCACAAGTATGGTTAGATGAGGCGCTGAATAATCTCGACATCTTAATCCAGGATCATGCCAACTGTGAGAAAAAAGCAGCAAGTACGGCTATGAATTTGATGTTCCGCTATAGTTTTTTTACTGACCTACAAGTGAAATTGGCGCAATTAGTGCGTGAAGAAATGCTGCATTATGAGCAGGTTTTGGAATTCATGAACAAACGTGGCCAAGAGTGGAAGGGTTTGAGTGCAGGGCGCTATGCAGGTGGATTACGTAAAGAAATCCGTACCTATGAGCCTGAGGCTCTAATTGATGTGAGGATTATTGGTGCATTTGTCGAAGCGCGCTCATGTGAACGTTTCCATGCACTGGCATCGATTGTTGATGATGAGCTGGGGCGCTACTACCGCTACTTGCTTAAGTCTGAATCTCGCCATTTTGAGGACTATCTGGCTTTAGCGTTGGATGTTGCAAAAACAGCGAAACTGAAAGATCCAGAAGAGACTATTCAGCAACGCATTGAGCATATTCGTGAAGTGGAAAAGAACCTGATTATAAGTCCAGACGATACCTTTCGTTTCCATAGTGGTGTGCCCGCACAGGTCACTATCTCATCGTAATGAGATAGTGAATTGGGATATAAAAATAACAACTTTGAGAATTATAAATGAGATTTTTATCAAAAATAGTAGTTGTATTATTGTGCATTTGGGTAGAGGGTATTCATGCTAAGAGCATTGAATTTATTAATATTGATCGTCATGTCTTAAAATGGAAAAAAATACCGCAAATATTAGGGTCTGTTGACATTTACT
>NZ_DJLC01000035.1:0-608 GCF_002434875.1 Acinetobacter sp. UBA6526
TTTGAAGATGGTCATCAAGAGTGTTGTGGTATTCGAAAAGTACAACCTTTACGTAAAAAACTTGCAACACTTGATGGCTGGATTACAGGTCAACGTAAAGACCAAAGCCCAACGCGTAGCGATGTGCCAGTAGTACAAGCTGATGTAGGGTTTTCAGGTGAAGGTAAGCAACTAATCAAATACAATCCGCTAGCAAACTGGAGTAGCGCAGATGTATGGAGCTATATCCGCATGATGGAAATTCCATATAACCCCTTGCATGAGCGTGGTTTTATTTCAATCGGCTGTGAGCCATGTACACGTCCAGTTCTACCAAATCAGCATGAACGTGAGGGTCGTTGGTGGTGGGAAGAAGCGACGCATAAGGAATGCGGCCTGCACGCTGGAAACCTCAAAAAATAATAGATTATTACTTTAATATTTAAAAACCACTGATAGATCAGTGGTTTTATTTTTCCTGACTGCTGTGTACAAAGCCATATTTTAACCAGACTAAACCGTATATACTTCTTAGCACGGTTCAATAATTCTAATAAGAATTATAGGGTCTGCTGACATTTCACAGATGCTTGCGACAGAGGATATTTTTAGACGATACAAGGCATGTT
>NZ_DJLC01000035.1:923-8263 GCF_002434875.1 Acinetobacter sp. UBA6526
TTTTTAGACGATACAAGGCATGTTTTGCGAAATTTAACCATTCTAAATGAGCAAGACATAACGCAGTAGCGGCAAAAAATATCCCTGTCCCATAGGGTTATGGCTAAAACTGCCCCAAACTTCGTTATGAAATTTGACAAGGGAATCGCCATTGCCTGCATTTCTTGCCTCACTTGTGTGGTTTTAGCCTATAACGCAAGGCATGGTTGAAACGTCATCAGACCCTACAAGTATCTTATAAAAAATGCAATGAGAGGCTATATCTGCTATGCGCCCTTTACACCCTATTGATTTTATTTTTCTGTCCTTAGAAAAAAGGCAACAACCTATGCATGTAGGCGGCTTGTTTTTATTCGAGATTCCAGAGAATGCATCATCAACGTTCGTACATGATCTCGTTCAGGATATTCGTCAGTCTAAAAGCATTCCTGTTCCTCCATTTAATAATCAACTCAATGGCCTCTTTTGGGGAGAAGACGAAGAGTTTGATATTGATCATCATTTCCGTCATATTGCATTACCGAATCCAGGGCGTATTCGTGAATTATTAGTCTATATTTCTCAACAACATAGCTCTCTAATTGACCGTGCAAAACCATTATGGACTTGCGATATCATTGAAGGTATCGAAGGCAATCGTTTTGCGATGTATTTTAAAATCCATCATGCGATGGTAGATGGCGTTGCAGGTATGCGCCTGATTGAAAAGTCTCTCTCAAAAGACCCAAATGAAAAACACGTTGTTCCGTTGTGGTGTGTAGAAGGAAAACGTGGCAAACGTTTAAAAGCACCAAAGCCGCCAACAGTAAGCAAAATCAAAGGCATTATGGATGGTATCAAGTCTCAGCTTGAAGTTGCGCCTAAAGTCATGCAAGAACTATCTCAGACCATCTTCAAAGAAATTGGTAAAAATCCTGATTATGTTTCTACCTTCCAAGCACCACCTTCAATTTTAAATCAACGTGTTAGTTCATCTCGCCGTTTTGCAGCGCAATCTTTTGAGTTGGAACGTTTTCGTCTAATCGCTAAAACGCTTGGCGTAACACTTAATGACGTTGTATTAGCAGTTTGTTCTGGTGCATTACGTGAATATCTTATCAATCAAGATAGTCTGCCGAAAAAACCGTTAATTGCGATGGTACCTGCTTCCTTACGTACTGATGATTCTGATGTCAGCAACCGTATTACTATGATTCTGGCAAATCTAGCAACTCACATTGAAGATCCTATTGAACGTTTAGAGATTATTCGTCGTAGCGTGCAAAACTCAAAGCAACGTTTTAGCCGAATGACTGCAAATGAAATTCTCAACTACAGTGCAGTTGTCTATGGACCAGCGGGATTAAATATTGCATCAGGCATGTTACCTAAGCGTCAGGCATTTAACCTTGTCATTTCAAATGTTCCCGGCCCGCGTGAACCGCTGTACTGGAATGGTGCGAAGCTAGATGCACTCTATCCTGCCTCTATCGTAATGGATGGTCAGGCATTGAATATCACAATGACCAGTTATTTGGACAAGTTAGAAGTCGGTTTGATCGCATGTCGCAATGCTTTGCCAAAGATGCAAAACTTACTGACACACTTGGAAGAAGAGATTCAACGTTTTGAACTTGCTATCTCTGAATTGCCACGAGAAAAAGTAGCAAATTGATAGAGAAAAAATTAAGGGGCTTTCGTTAGCCCCTTACTTCTTAATTGTACGACAACGCTGTAAGAGCTGATGACATGCTGAGCGAATCATTGCAGTGGTAATTTGAACTTCTTTACCTTGGCTATCAACCATATAACATGTATTCACAGGGTTACTGTCCAACACATGTTTAAAACCGTGATTCACTAATCTTTCACTAACATTCATAATTATATACCTCATTATATTTTCGCTAAGACACTCAAAGATGTCTGTGGCTAATTCTATAGATCTAGTATTTAAAATTCGTGATAGAAAGTAAAATTTCAGTTGTAACAAGGCTTAAGCGAAATCTTGTTACAACTTTAGCTTAAAATGATATCGTATTGCTCTTGCGTATACAGATTTTCCACTTGGAATTTAATCACACGATTGATGAAATGTTCTAAATCTGCGACAGCTGGGGCTTCTGCAGTTAACAGGCGATCAATCACTGCTGGATGCGCAACGACAGTAAAGCCACCCTTGGAATCAAATGCACGGGCATAACGTAAGATTTCTCGAAATATCTCGTAACATACTGTCTCTGCTGTTTTGACATAACCACGTCCTTGGCAGGTTGGACATGATTCACAAAGCAAATGTTCCAATGATTCACGCGTTCTTTTACGTGTCATTTCCACTAAACCAAGCTCAGAAACCTGAGTGATTTTAGTTTTCGCATGATCTCTTTCAAGCATTTTTTCAAACTGACGCATTACCTCTTCACGATGCTCAGCTTCTTGCATGTCAATAAAATCAATAATAATGATTCCACCCAAGTTACGTAGACGTAGCTGTCTCGCAATCACTTGAGTTGCTTCCATATTGGTTTTAAATACAGTGTCTTCTAAGCTACGCCCACCGACGTAAGAGCCAGTATTGACATCAATCGTCGTCATCGCCTCAGTTTGGTCTATCATCAGATAGCCACCAGACTTAAGCGCAACTCGTGTTTGTAAAGCTTTTTGAATATCTTCTTCGACGTTATATAAATCGAAAAGTGGTTTTTCACCCGGATAATGGATTAAACGATTTTGTATTGTTGGGACAAACTCATCCACAAATTCGCTTAATTTACCGTGAATTTCACGTGAATCAACATAAATCTTTGCAGTTTCATTACTGGCAAGATCACGCACTATACGCTGAGGTAAAGGCAATTCTTCAAAAATTAATTCAGGTGTCGCAACTTCTTTTTGCTTACGCTGAATAAACTCCCAAAGCTTACTGAGATAGCACATATCTTGTTCAATAGATGCTTCATCCACACCTTCAGCAGCAGTACGAACAATGACACTGCCCGGTAAATTATGTTCAGACTGAATACGTTCAATGATGCCACGAAGACGATCACGCTCTTCTTCTTGTTCAATACGCTGAGAAACACCAATATGATTACCATAAGGCATCAATACAAGATAACGAGAAGGAATTGAAAGATCTGTACTAAGCCGAGCCCCTTTCGTTCCTAGCATGTCTTTCATCACTTGAACGGTGAGCGTCTGCCCCGGATGCAGGAGTTCAAAAACATTCGGTGTCGGCTGCGAACGCGACCACACCATATCATTAATATGCAGAAAAGCAGTCCTAGATAAACCAATATCTACAAAAGCAGCTTGCATACCCGGCAGTACACGCACAACTTTACCTTTGTAAATATTCCCCACTAAACCACGTTTTACAGTGCGCTCAACAAATAGTTCATTGACCGTACCATTTTCAATCAAAGCCACACGACATTCCATCGGCGTGACGTTAATCAGCAACTCTTCTGCCATAACAAACTCAAAACTTTATAAAAATTCTTATACCCGAAAGTGTCAGCTTGATGCTTTAACGCTTTCTAATAACTGTGCTGTCTCATATAAAGGCAAGCCAACAACATTGCTGTAGCTTCCCCGAATTTGAGGAATAAATTGCCCCGCTACTCCTTGTATCGCATATGCCCCAGCCTTTCCGACTGGCTCACCTGTTGCCCAATACTTTTCCATTTCTATTGGGCTTAATTGCATCATCTGTACTTGTGTTTGAACGACGATGCTTCGTCTTTCCGTCGTTGTTGCAACACAAACACCTGAAAAAACATCGTGCCATTGTCCAGATAATTGTCTCCAAATATCAAAAGCATGTTGTTTTGATTCAGGCTTCCCAATAATCTGGCCATCAAAGCTTAAACTGGTATCTGCAGCAATCACAATAGCATCAGGATAACTTTGTAGCACAGTTTCAGCTTTAAGGTGTGCTAAACGCTTAACATAAATTTCAACTGATTCACCTGCTAAAATAGATTCATCTACATCTGGGCTAAAGGTTTCAAATGCCAACCCAAGTTGTTGAAGAAGCTCTTTTCGACGAGGTGAACTCGAAGCTAAAATTATATGCGCCATTTATGTAAACAATAATAAACCAATGGCCATGCTAACACACTGGTCATCACGGGTTGCCAATGTCGCGCAATCGAAAAATGAGTACCAGCAATGGTTTGACTCACCCATAAAAATAAAATGTGTGCAATGACAGCCAATGCAGCAATCACCCAAGAATTACCAAAAGTCAAAATCCGTCGCTCACGAATAAAATAACGTGTTGCAAAGGTAATCAGTACAAAGCTCAGCGCATTTAACCCTAATGGCGCATCCAAAAGTAGATCAACAAAGATCCCCATACCAAATGCAAACCAAACACCACACCAAACAGGTTGGTAAAGTATCCAAAACAACAGGATCATTAACATGAAAGAAGGTCGCCAACCCGCTGTCTCGTAGGATACTGGATAAACCATCAATACCGACCCTGCAACGATCGAGAGAATGATCATCCAAAGCGGATCTTTACGTTTCTCGTAGTTTAATTTAGCGATCGGCATAAGGTTGCTCCTGCGCTAAAGACTCTGAGAATAGCACGACAACATGATGACCACTGGCAAGCTGTGCCGCAGGTTTAACATCAATTTCAGCAAACTCACCTGAGGTATGACGACTCACTTTCGACACTGTACCCACCAAATAGCCAGCAGGGAAATGCTCACCTAAGCCCGAACTGTAAACTTTATCGCCGACTTTAACGTTAGCACTGGTCGCAACATAATCCATCTTCAGCTGACCTAGATCACCTGTTCCAGACACAATTGCGCGCATTCCAGTTCGTTCTAAACGTACAGATAGAGAATGTTCTTTGTCCGAAAGAAGCATGACACGAGAACTATGCGGGTAAACATCAACCAGTTGCCCCATAATCCCTTTATCGTCCAGTACAGTTTGCCCCACTTTTAAGTGATCAACTGCACCGCGGTTAATAATAATGATATGGCGTAATGGATCAGCATCCGTTCCAATCACTTCGGCAATTTGCATACGACCATCGATAATTAATGGCGTATCTAATAAACCTCTTAAGCGATTGTTCTCAGCTGAAAGCTCAGAAAGCTTTTGTAAACGGACTTGTGCTTGTAATAGCTCAGCTTGCATTGCGGTGTTTTCACGGCGCAATTGAGCTTCTGATTTGGTTTGTTGGTTGAGCCATTCTCGCGACAATACAGGATAGCTCGCAAGCGCATAAATTGGATTATACGCTGCATAAAGCACATCCCTTGCTGGTTTGACTACATAAGGCATGCGCCAATCAAAGAAAAGCACAACCAAGCATGTAATGACCGCAATGACAAATGAGCGAAAAGATGGCGGTTGTCTTGAAAAAAGATTCGGTTGCACCGCCTAGTCCTTATGATTTAACCAACAAAAAGCATGTCGTGATTTGGGTTGTCAAAGAATTCTAAAACTTTACCGCCACCACGAGTGACACAAGTTAAAGGATCATCAGCAACAATCACTGGTAAACCAGTTTCTTGTGCGAGCAACTTATCCAAGTTACGAAGTAATGCACCACCACCTGTCAACACGATACCACGCTCAGCGATATCTGAAGAAAGCTCAGGAGGTGTTTGTTCAAGTGCTGATTTAACAGCGCTTACGATGCTTTGTAATGGGTCAGCAATCGCTTGGGTAATTTCGTCAGAAGTTACCGTAATTGCGCGAGGTACACCTTCTGCCAAGTTACGGCCACGCACTTCGATTTCAAGTGTTTTACCGTCGTTAACAGCCATACCTACTTCTTTTTTGATCACTTCAGCTGTGGTTTCCCCAATAACACAACCGTGTGCTTTACGAACGTAGTTAATGATTTGCTCATCAAATACATCACCACCGATACGTAAAGAATCAGCGTATACACAACCTTGTAATGAAATAATCGCGATCTCAGTGGTACCGCCACCAACATCAACAACCATCGAACCACACGCTTGTTCAACTGGCATACCAGCACCAATCGCAGCAGCCATAGGTTCTTCGATCAAGCGGACATCGCGTGCGCCAGCATTAAATACGGCTTCACGAATAGCACGACGCTCAACCAAAGTTGATTTACATGGTACACAAACTACAACACGCGGCGCTGGCGGGAACAAACGCTTTTCATGTACCTTGCCGATGAACTGATTCAACATGGTCTCAGTTACTTCGAAATCAGCAATCACACCGTCTTTCATCGGACGAATTGCAGAGATATTCGCTGGTGTACGACCTAACATTTGTTTAGCATCAAGACCTACAGCAGCAACAATTTTTTGCGAACCACTATGACGAATCGCCACAACAGTAGGTTCATTTAATATAATGCCACGGCCTGGTGCATAAATAAGCGTATTTGCAGTACCTAAATCAATGGCTAAATCCGGCGAAAACAGGCCAATTAGTCGTTTTAGAATCACGGGGACGTTCCCAATTAAACTTTGTATGGATGCAAGGTGGCAACTTTAACGAAATGTGATGCTTTGAACAAGTCAATCGCTTATTATAACGCACGATATTTTGCAATTTTTTGATACTGAATTAGGTAAAGTTATGTCTACATCATCAGATGCTCAGCAGACAACGGACTTAAATGCACAGACCGTTTCAGCAATTGCACACCTTGCTCGTTTATCTTTAAACGAGGCGCAATCAGCTGAATATGCTGAAAGTTTAAATAAAATCCTTGGCATGATGGAAAGCTTAAAAGGCATTAATACCGATGATGTTGAGCCTTTAAAGAGCCCATTTGACAACCCTCAGCCTTTACGCGCAGACGTGGTGACTGAAAGCAATCACCGTGATGAATATCAGGCGGTAGCCCCTGCTACAGAAGCAGGTTTATACCTCGTACCTCGCGTAATTGAATAATTTTTATTCAATTAACTCATATTTTATATTTAGAATGTAAAGAAATTTTTCATATGACAGATTTACATCGTTTATCCATCCGTGAGCTCTCTGAAGGCTTAAAACAAGCCCAATTTTCATCACGCGAATTGACTGAACATTATTTAAAACGTATTGCCAAAATTGACGCAAAAGTAAAGAGTTATGTGACGGTTACAGCAGAACAAGCATTAGCTGAAGCCGATGCTGCTGATGCTGCGCTCAAAGTAGGTAATGCACATGCACTTGCAGGTATTCCACTTGCGCATAAAGATATTTTTTGTACCAAAGGAATTAAAACCACTGCTGGTTCAAAAATGCTCGATAACTTCATTTCACCTTACGATGCAACTGTCGTGGCAAAAGCCAAAGCAGCTGGTCTTGTAACGCTGGGTAAAGTGAACATGGATGAATTCGCAATGGGTTCA
>NZ_DJLC01000030.1:0-3637 GCF_002434875.1 Acinetobacter sp. UBA6526
CTAGTTATCGTATTCCAGATTTAAAGAGTGTGGGTATTGGTTTACTTGATCGCGGCAAAATCTTCTTGAAGCGTGTCGGTGGAATTATCTTTGCACTTTCAATCTTGCTTTGGTTCCTATGTACCTTCCCCCAAGCACCTGATGGTGCGACACAGCCAGCGATTGATTATAGTTTTGCAGGGATGTTAGGGCATGTAATGCAACCAATTTTTGCTCCGCTCGGTTTCAATTGGCAGATCTGTATTGCCTTAATTCCTGCAATGGCAGCGCGTGAGGTTGTGGTTGCTGCATTAGGAACGGTTTATGCCTTATCTGGTGCTGATGATGATGCCGTTGCTCAAGGTTTAGCGCATTTAATTAGTGCTGATGGCTCAGGTTGGTCTTTAGCTACAGGCTTATCGTTGCTGGTTTGGTTTGTTTATGCGCCACACTGCTTAGCAACACTGGCAACTGTACGCCGTGAAACGGGTTCTTGGAAGCATGTCGCAGTGATGACTGCTTATTTGTTTGGTTTAGCTTATTTAATGTCTTTCTTTACCTACCAAATCGCATCACGCATTTGGGGGTAATGAAATCCCACTACACCTCCCTTTAAAAGAGGGAGGGAATCATTGGAGAGACGCTTATGTTTGAATACTTAATTGTTGCTGTATTGGTGCTGTGGAGTGCTATCGTTGTCTTTAAAAAAGTGTTCCCTCAGACTGCGAACTCTGCATTTTTAGGACTATCGAATACCTGCCAGCAATTCGGCTGGAATAGTTTGGCAAAATGGCTTAAACCTAAAGTGGCAGTTGGCTGTGGCGGTGGTTGTGGATGTGCTGTAGATGAAAAAAATGACAGCAAAACTACTGAAGCTGTGCAAACAGTGAAATGGCGATAAGAAACAAAATGACAAATACCCATATTTGATATGGGTATTTTTTTTATGCTGAAAAATAAAATAGATCTAAAAAAAGAAGTTTTAAAAAAAGAAGATGGTTTTGAATTTAATTAAGCTAAAACTTCATTTATGAAGCTTCATAAACCATGAGGAAATCGAAGTGTCTAAAGATCGCTTTTGTTTTACTCACTGACACAAAAAAGACGGAATAAAACTAAAACTGAAAAAGCATTTAAAACAGTAAAGTGCTAACATTTTTGCCATTCTGTGATCTGCAATCAAATGGGGCAAAAATGTTAATACAACGTGGTGGATTAAAAGTTGTAGCTGGCTTGGGAATCTCTGGCGTATCAGCTGTAAACTTTCTACATGAACAGGGCTACCAAGTTGCAGTAACAGACTCTCGGGAGACTCCACCGGGTCATGATCAAATTCCTGCTGGCATTCGAACAAGCTTTGGGAAATTAGATACAGAGCTTTTGCTACAAGCGGAAGAAATTATTTTAAGTCCAGGGCTTGCACCACAGCTCCCAGAAATTCAACAGGCAATTGAGGCGGGTATTCCTGTTGTAGGTGACATCCAACTTTTACGCCGTGCAACGGATGCACCAATTATTGCGATTACAGGTTCTAATGCAAAAAGTACCGTAACGACTTTGGTTGGCTTAATGGCAAAAGATGCAGGTAAAAAAGTTGCTGTAGGTGGCAATCTCGGTCGTCCTGCGCTTGATCTTTTGCAAGATCAACCTGAGCTGATTGTTTTGGAGCTTTCAAGTTTTCAGCTTGAAACGACTTCGCATTTAAATGCAGAAGTTGCAGTTGTGCTTAATATGAGTGAGGATCACTTGGATCGTCATGGTGACATGTTGGGTTATCACAAAGCTAAACATCGTATTTTCCAAGGTGTGAAAAAAGTGGTGTTTAACCGTGATGATAATCTCAGTCGTCCGCTGGTTCCAGATGTTACACCAATGCAAAGTTTTGGTCTTAATGCACCTGATCTGAATCAATATGGTGTACTTCGTGATGCAGACGGTACAATGTGGTTGGCACGAGGCCGTGAACGTTTATTGAAAACTTCTGAAATGTATATTCAGGGCATGCATAATGTCGCGAATGCTTTAGCATGTTTGGCATTAGGCGAAGCAGTTGGTTTAGATATGCAATCGATGCTTAACACATTAAAAACCTTTAAAGGTTTGGAGCATCGCTGTGAGTTTGTGAAAACAGTCGATAACGTCCGATATTACAACGATTCTAAAGGTACCAATGTTGGTGCAACGCTCGCTGCGATTGATGGTTTGGGTGCTGCGATTGAAGTAAAAAAAGGTAAACTTGCATTGATTCTCGGTGGGCAGGGTAAAGGTCAAGACTTCCGTCCATTGCGTGATGCGATACAAAAATATGTCAAAAATGTCATTCTGATCGGTGAAGATGCCGCGATAATTGAGCAAGCCATCCAAGGCACAACAATCATTCAGCATGCTGATACGCTCAAAGCTGCTGTTGAGCTTGCTCAAACAGTCACGCAAGCTGAGGATGTTGTTTTACTCTCGCCAGCTTGTGCTAGCTTTGACATGTTCAAAAGCTATAATGATCGTGGACATCAATTCGTGGCATGTGTAAATGCCTTGAATGAAAATAAAAACTAGGAACTGAAGTATGGCTGATTTAGCCCAAAATACAGTGCAGAAGATTTCAAGATTATTTAATCGGTTGCCTAAACTTCCTGCTGAAATGACACCACGCAATATTCTGATTTTTTGTGTGATTTCTTTACTTTGTTTTGGTTCTGTCATGGTGGCATCGGCATCTATGCCTTATGCAGAGTATATCCATGAGAATCCATTTTACTTCTTGATCCGTCATGGTATTTCGATTGTTGTCGCAGCTGTTGTCGCTTTTTTGACGTATCGTGTTTCTTTAAATATCTGGTTTAAAAATGCCTTCCCTTTATGGCTAGTTACCATGGTGCTGTTATTGGCGGTATTGGTTGTAGGCACAGAGGTCAATGGTTCGCATCGTTGGATTAAGGTTGGTGGCTTTACTTTACAGCCGACAGAAATCGCCAAAATCGTTATGGCTATTTTCACGGCTGATTATGTTGTTCGTCGTGCTAAAGAAGTTAGAACGCATTGGAAAGGCTTGCTGCGTTTGAGTGGTGTGATGGCGCTTACGGTTGGTTTTATCGTGGCAGAGCCAGATTTAGGGGCAACCGTTGTTATTGTTTTGATGATGGTGGGTGTGTTCTTCTTGGCTGGCGCACCTGCAACCCAGTTCTTAATTATGCTTGGTGCAATTCTCGCAGGGATTAGTGCACTGATTATCTTTGAGCCTTTCCGTTTCCAGCGTCTTATTTCATTTACCAACCCTTGGGCTGACCCATTAGGTGTTGGATATCAGTTATCCAATGCATTGATGGCATTTGGTCGTGGTGAATGGTTTGGTACGGGACTCGGGCATAGTGTGCAAAAGCTTTCTTATCTTCCTGAAGCACATACTGACTTTATGTTGGCTGTTTTAGGGGAGGAGTTTGGCTTCTTCGGCGTAACGACGGTAATGGTTTTGTCATTTACTATGTTGGCATGCTGTATTCGTATTGGACATCGTGCCTTGCAGCATAATTATCTGCGGGCAGGTTATTTGGCTTATGGAATCAGCATTATTTTCTTACTGCAAATTCTAGTGAATGCGGGCATGAATATGGGTTTAATGCCGACTAAGGGTTTAACGCTACCATTCATTAGTTATGGTGGT
>NZ_DJLC01000030.1:3950-4109 GCF_002434875.1 Acinetobacter sp. UBA6526
TACCATTCATTAGTTATGGTGGTACATCTCTGATGATGTGTGCTGCGATGATTAGTCTGATTTTGAAAATTGATGCGTCAACACAAGAGCTAAATCCTGTGAAAGAAGAATCAAACTTCTAATCGCATTAAATTGAAAAAGCCCTGAATTCAGGGCTTT
>NZ_DJLC01000030.1:4429-5017 GCF_002434875.1 Acinetobacter sp. UBA6526
AAAGCCCTGAATTCAGGGCTTTTTTATTGCTTATTGATAGATGTCATTTAAATAAATGCCTTTGGGAATACGTTCTACATCCCATTGTTGAATAGCTTGTTGTAGCATTATTCGAGGTTGATCGAGCTCAACCATAGGCTGACCTAAGGCAAGAATTGCTGCACTAAGTAATTCAGATGCTTTATTGATGTCTAAGGCTTGAGCGAGATTCTGCTTTGATAATTTTTGGCCTTGAGCATTCATTGCCAATGGGAGATGCATATAGGTTAATTTGGGATAATCAAGTAATAACCCAAGCCAAATTTGTCGAACAGTATTATCGAGTAAATCTGCACCACGAACGACATGCGTGATCTTTTGTAGATAATCATCTACAACGACGGCAAGTTGATAACTTATAATGTCATCGCGTCGCTTTAAGACAAAATCACCTAAGTCATTTTGTAGGTTGGAACACTGTTGTGCTTGTAAACGATCCTCGAAACAAATCATTTGATTTGATACTTTCAGGCGAATGGCCTGCTGTTCAAAATGAAGATGTTGATTGCGGCATGTACCTGCATAAATATGATTTGAGCCAAGCATTTT
>NZ_DJLC01000036.1:0-4355 GCF_002434875.1 Acinetobacter sp. UBA6526
CGCACCCATTCCCGTAATCGAACGGTCGCAAATGGTAATCAAGAATGATTTAGAAGCCACTGTTGGGTTCTTTAATACGCGGAAAATCGCATCTTTCAAATCAACTTTTGCTACGTCAAAGTTATTACCTGTACGCTCAATCGTTTCATATGAACGTTGCATACGTGGCGTACCGCCCAACATGACTTGCATTGGGATGTCGACTGCATTGTTTTCAAACAATGGATCTTCAACTGTTAAATGACGTGCTTCTGTCGCTTCACCTAACACGGCAAATGGACAACGTTCACGCGCACAAATTTCTTCAAACTGTTCTAAAGATTCTGGACGAATCGCTAACACATAACGTTCTTGTGCTTCGTTTGACCAGATTTCCATTGGGCTCATACCTGGCTCTAAAGATGGAATCTTACGAAGGTTTAATACTGCACCTAACTCATGGTCATTCACAAGTTCAGGCATGGCATTTGATAAACCGCCCGCACCTACATCATGTACAGATACGATTGGGTTGAAGTCTTCTAAACGCCAGCACGTATCGATCACTTCTTGGCAACGACGTTCCATTTCTGGATTTTCACGTTGTACTGAAGCAAAGTCTAAGCTCTCGCCCATCGTACCGCTGTCTACAGATGATGCAGCACCACCACCTAGACCAATCAACATGGCAGGACCGCCCAATACAATGAGCAAATCACCTGGTTGAATCGCATCTTTTTCAACGTGGTCAGGACGAATGTTACCGTAACCACCAGCAATCATGATTGGCTTATGGAAGCCTTTCACTTCACCATTTACATTTTGTTCGAAAGTACGGAAATAACCATTTAATGCAGGACGACCAAACTCGTTGTTAAACGCTGCACCACCTAATGGACCTTCAATCATAATCTGTAATGGCGAAGCCATACGTGAAGGTTTGCCGTAGTTTTCTTCCCAAGGTTGTTCAAAACCAGGAATATTTAAGTTCGAAACAGTAAAGCCCGTTAAACCTGCTTTTGGTTTACCACCACGACCCGTTGCACCTTCATCACGGATTTCACCGCCCGAACCTGTTGCAGCACCAGCAAATGGAGCAATTGCTGTTGGGTGGTTATGTGTTTCAACCTTCATTAAAATGTGAGCGGCTTGGCTCTTATATTTATAAACAAAGTGACCATTTTCATCCGCTTTCGGATAAAAACGCATCGTGTCATAACCCACGATCACAGACGCATTGTCTTTATATGCTGACAATACATCTGTTGGAGACTCTTTATAGGTATTCTTAATCATCTGGAACAATGACAATGGTTGTTTTTCACCATCAATTGTCCATTCAGAACCAAAGATTTTATGACGGCAGTGCTCAGAGTTTGCCTGAGCAAACATCATCAACTCGATGTCATTTGGATTACGACCCAGCTTGGTAAATGCTTCAGTTAAGTAATCAATTTCTTGCTCAGATAAAGCAAAGCCAAACTCATTGTTGGCTTTAACTAATGCTTCTTTACCTTGACCCAAGATATCAATTGAGTTTAATGGCTTTGGCGCTGTTTCTGAGAACAAAGCTTTTGCATCATCAATTTGAGCAAAAACACTCTCTGTCATACGGTCATGTAATGCCAATTTCACTTCATTCGAAATCTCTTTCACACCTTTCAGTGTAAATAACAGACCACGCTCTAAACGGTGAATTGGAGTATTACAGTTTTGAAAAATATCCGTTGCTTTAGACGACCACGGAGAAATTGTCCCTACACGCGGGGTGACTAAAATCTGGATTTCATCACTTGCAGCTTGGCGAAGTTCGAAAGATTGACCATCGTTTAAAAGTTGTAATGCCGATTGATGTTGCTGCTCGTTGAGCGCTTGATCAAACAAATAAACCCACTGGCTGTCAAAAGATTGAACAGAACTCATTGACGCTAAACGGTTTAAGAGTTGAGTTTTCTTAAAAGAAGAATGTGCTGCTGCACCGGCCACGATAAACATGTTGACTTTGGCTCCACGGGCGGGTCTGACGAACCTACCACAATGTGACTTATGAGAGAGCGCATATTCTACTGTGAAAGCCTCATTTCAGCTAGCCATATCCATCTTAAAAATCAGAGTTTTCTACCCCAAATGGTCTAATTTCTATTAGCTTTATCTGTTTTACTTTATTCGTAACAATTCATTTACTTCATTCATCAAGGATACATGATTATTTCAACCTTTATATTTATGCACCAAGATCGAGATATAATTTATTTATTCGATCCTCATTTCGAATAAAGCCTTTTATTGTATTTTCAATCCCTCAACATTAATAAGACAAACTATGTCGCACTACGCTAGTGCTTTAATCTTTTTTTTGGCATGATGCATTGAACTTAGTTTGAATAATGATAAATGGAACAAATGCGTTGGTTAGAGTTGCTTTCTGCAATTCGTTTAGGTAGTAAAAAAAGCAGTACAGAATTGGCTCGAAGCCCTTTCCATAAAGATTATGACAGAATTATATTTTCCCAAAGCTTTCGCCAACTGAATAGAAAAACACAGGTTCACCCACTGACTCAGCATGATGGTATCCATACCCGCTTAACCCATTCGCTTGAAGTCTCTTGTATTGGACGTTCATTAGGGATGCTCGCAGCCGAAAAAATTAAAGATGAATTACCGATGTGGATCTCACCTGCTGATGTTGGCGCGATTATCCAAGCGGCTTGCTTAGCACATGATATTGGTAATCCTCCCTTTGGTCACGCTGGCGAATATGCAATTCGTGAATGGTTTGATGATGCATCACATCGAGATTTTTTAACAAAACTTACGCCAGAAGAAGAAGCCGACGTGCGTCAGTTTGAAGGTAATGCACAAGGTCTTCGTTTACTCAGTCGAATTGACTATCACCCCGATGATGGTGGGATGCGACTGACTTGTGCGACACTTGGCGCTTATTTAAAATATCCATGGCTTTCAAAAACGATTGATGAACAAGGTGATACGCCATCACATCAACGTGCAAAGTTTGGATGTTACCAATCTGAAAAAGAAATCTTAAAACAGCTTGCGGAACAACTCGGTTTGATTCAGCTTGGTGACTATCATTATTGTCGTCATCCACTAACCTATCTATTAGAAGCAGCTGATGATATTTGCTATGCACTGATTGATTTAGAAGATGGCATCATTCTGAATATGTTGAATTATGCAGAAGTTGAACCAATTTTTCTTAATCTAATTGCAGATTATGGAATACCTGAAGAACTGCATTTACCACATACCACATGGCAACAAAAAATCGCAGCTTTACGTGGGCGTGTAATGAAACGCTTAGTCGATGAAGTCACAACTGCTTTTGCAAAGCATCATTATGAGATCATCACAGGTCAGCTTAAAGGCAGCCTTCTACAATATTGCTCACCCGATATTGAAGCAGGTATTCAAACAGCAAAGAATCTTGCGCGTGATCGAATTTTTGAGCATCCACAAAAATCAGGTTTAGAGATTATTGCTCATCAAAGTTTGCAAACAATTTTAGATGCTTTTGTGCCATTAACGATGCCACATAAGACATTAAGCTTTAAAGAACAGCGATTGATGTCAATTTTGCAACATTCGGGCGTAAATCTGCAAAACAACCATTATAATAATATTATGCAAGTCTTAGATATTATTAGTAAGTTTTCTGACCACCAAGCGTATAGTTTGGCACAAGAGCTACAAGGCAATAAAGTTGGATTCTTTTAATGGATAGATTTGTTGATCAAGGAGTTTATAGCCTATCTCTTCTCAAACCTGAAATCTGGGTACATTGTCCATCTTGTCAGAAGCTTGCAAAAATTATCGAAATAAAGGATCGAGAATCAGAAACTGTAAAGGTCTTTTGTACTCAGTGTACCTATCGCAAAGCGTTACAGCATATTCGTATCCAAAGTTATAACTACATGAGCTATCACTTTAATTTGAATCAAAATATGACTGAATGGAGTGGTGCATGTGAAGTCGAAATCAATACAAAATGTACAATATGCAAGCAAGGAAAATACAAATACCTTCAGCAATATGCTCGTAAATCACTTATTCCAAGACAAATAGCTGTAAGTTGTAATTTTTGCCTACGAGAAAATAAGTTTGATGACTCTGTCTATATTTTAAGGAAGGTCAGTTATTCTAAAGTTGGCTTTGATCCCTATTATTCATATTCATTATTTTTAAATATTGCTGTTCGGCAGGGTCAAATCTGTACTTATAACCCAACACATTTAGGAATATTAAAAAGTTTTATACAAGCTGGGCTAAGAGAACGTAAACTTCCTAACTACAATCGCAGTTATTTCTCACGTCTACCTGCTTGGGTAAAATCTAGTCGAAATCGAAAAGAAATTCTA
>NZ_DJLC01000112.1:0-4280 GCF_002434875.1 Acinetobacter sp. UBA6526
CATCACAGCCAGCACCTTCTGCTCAAGCAGCACCAGTAGCTTCGGGCTTACCGAAGTTGCCAGACTTTGGTGCATTTGGTGGTGGTGAAGTGAAAGCAATGACGCGTTTACAGCAAGTGTCTGTACCACAGTTGTCATTGAACAATTTCATTCCGCAAGTCACCCAGTTTGATTTGGCGGATATTACTGAACTCGAAGCGTGGCGTGGTGAACTCAAAGATGGCTTTAAAAAGCAGGGTCTGAGCTTAACAATTTTGGCTTTTATTGCCAAAGCGGTTGCACACTTGCTCAAAGAAGAGCCTTATTTTGCTGGGCATTTGGCCGATGATCAGAAGTCAGTGTTATTGCGTAACGAAATTCATATGGGGATTGCAGTTGCGACTCCAGATGGCTTAACCGTTCCGGTATTACGTAACCCAGATCAAAAATCGATTAAGCAGATTGCGACAGAACTGGCTGAATTGAGCCAGAAAGCACGTGACCGCAAATTGTCGCCGAAAGATTTACAAGGTGCGAACTTTACCATTACCAGCTTGGGTAGTATCGGTGGCACAGCATTTACACCATTGGTGAATTGGCCACAAGTTGCGATCTTAGGTATTTCGCCTGCAACGATGCAACCTGTATGGAATGGTAAAGACTTTGATCCGCGTTTGATGTTGCCATTGTCATTGTCTTATGACCACCGTGTGATTAATGGTGCGGATGCTGCTCGCTTTACCAATAAGTTGACCAAACTGTTGAAAGACATTCGTACATTACTACTGTAAGTGCTTAAATTATATTTGGAATAACCTCGCAAATGCGGGGTTTTCTTTTCAGTGATACATCAAAACTTAAGCTTTATTTGTAGCCAATTTTATTTAGAATAATTCTCAGTATTGAGTTTAAAACAGGAGCAAGGATGTTTGCCATTTATCGAGTGATGCTACCGCTTTTGCTGGTCGTATTTGTAGCGATGGGGCTGTGGGTGAGTTTTTTGCACTTTCCTTGGGAATGGGTAATGTACGCGGTGATGGGTTTAGAAGTATTCGTTGCTACAGTGGTGATGGCTGTTGAATATCAAGCTCAGCATGTAGGAAGTGCGAGCGGTTGGGGAAGCTTTGGTTTTCTTGGCTTGAGTGCCTATTTTGCATTTCTTTTAGGTATATTCCGTTTGCTGTTATGGGGTTATCAAAAATTCTGGGTCTAAATATTCAAAATGATATCTTTATTTGTTAGAATAGTATCACTTCATTGGGGAGTAGCCGCTCTTTACGCAAAGTAAAGAGGTGATGATCAACATAATTGTTCAACAGAACATGGTCATCATAGCAAAGAACCAAAGCAGCTTAGGCTGTGCTTTTGTTGGCAAGACCTTTGATTTATCACTCTGCATCAATCTATTTGATTTTGGCTAGCAGGAGGGGTAAGTCATTGGTATATATGCTAGCCAGAGCATTCAATTATGTATGAATTTCTCATCTCAACTTCAATTGTTGCCCTTGCAGAAATGGGTGATAAAACTCAGCTTCTTGCCTTACTTCTTGCCGCACGTTTTCGAAAACCTGTTCCAATTTTAATTGCCATTTTACTTGCAACAACCATTAACCATGGTATTTCTGCGGTGTTTGGCCAATGGATTACAACTGTATTAAGCCCTGAGATTTTGATCTGGATTCTTGCACTTGGATTCATCGGTATGGCGATTTGGATGCTGATTCCTGATGAGCTTGGAGATGAAACTGAAAGCATTAATAAGTGGCAACGTTTTGGTGTATTCGGTGCGACTTTTATTTTGTTTTTCTTGGCGGAAATCGGTGATAAAACTCAAATCGCAACTGTCGCACTCGCTGCTCGTTTTGACAGTGTGTTTTGGGTGATGTGTGGTACGACTGTGGGGATGATGATTGCCAATGCGCCTGCTGTGTTTATTGGTAATAAACTTGCTGATCGTTTGCCAATTTCTTTGATTCATAAAATTGGCGCAGCGATTTTCTTAATTGTCGGTGTTTCAACATTGGTTCAGCATTATTTCTTTGCTTAACGGTTGTATCGACGAAATCTAAGTTAAATCAATGCCAAGTCTATTTTGATGAAATTCAACGTAGGACTTGGCATTATTTTTTAATTTTAGTAGTTAAATTTCACTGTAAAATTGATTTGGCGTGGGTTGCCTAGCGTAATCAGATTTTCATTGAGTGCGCCAGCATAGTAGTCTTTATCAAACATATTGCGGATTGAAAGTTGTGCACCCCAATGTTCTGTATCATAGCCTGCTTCAGTATCAAATACCGTGTAGCTCGGAATATCCACCGCTAAACCATCAACGCTTTTTTTCGTTTCGCCTCGAAGTCCTGCACCCACATACCAACCTAAATTTGAATTTGGTTCAAAGCGATAGCGTGTCGATAAGCTATAGCTCTGTTTTGGAATATTGTCGATGCGAATACCAATATTTTCAGCTGTTGTATCCTGAGTAGTTTTTGCATCTGGTGTATAGGTATATGCTGCGGTGAGTTTGAGCTGATCAAACAAATGCGCCGTGACTTCTGTTTCAATCCCCCGTGTCATTTGCTCACCACGTTGTACTTTAAATCCACTGTTGATTGGATCTGATACTGAGACATTTTGGCGATGTAAATCAAACCATGCGATGCTACCTTGGATGCGTTGATCTGGGCTTTGTAGTTTTAAGCCGACTTCAACTTGCTTGCCTTTCTCTGGTTTAAATGCATTGTCATTAGCATCTGTTCCGCTGACAGGAAGAAATGATGTTGCATAGCTAACATAAGGGGCTGCAATATCATTGATGGTATAGAGGAGAGACGCATTGCCTGTAAATGCATTATCTGATTGGGTTGATTCTGTATTTTTCACCAAATTTTTATTTTGTGTTTCAGCCCAATCGTGACGACCTGCTAGATTTAAAACCCATTGATCATTGAATTGAATTCGATCACGTAGATATAAACCTGTATATCTGAGGCGATTGATATCATGATTTGTGGGTGACTCAGGACAACTCACCTTGGTGTTGTATTGCGGATGATATAAATTTAAATTGCCCACGGTACAACGGTTATTGATGTAATCGCTTTTTTCTTGCATGGCATCGACACCAATCGTGAGTTCATGCGACATATTGGCAAGGTTAAAGCGTCTTTGTAGTTGATTATCGATTGAAAAACTTAAATTATCGACATCTTGATAACGTCCTTGACGTTGGATCGTGGTGTAGTCGATTGTCCCATCCGTATTTTTCGCCCAAAAGTTCTTCCCTGTCGCGGCAAATACGGCAGGACCAACCATTTCTGTTTTTTGTACGGCAAAATTTTGTTTGAACTTCCATTCATTTTCAAAAGTATGTGCAAAATTATAGCCACTCCGATAAACATCCGCATTGTAGCCGCCATGAGCTGGTTCGCTAATGAATAATTTTGAGTCTAATGCGCCATTTGGATTTGTTAGCAATGTACCTAAGACTGGTAAGCCTTGTTGGCGCATATATTCACGATGTTGATAGCTCGCAATGACCGAAAGATCAGTATTGTCACCTAAGTCAAAATTATAAGAAGGTGAAATATAGTAATTTTTAAAATACACGAAATCGATTGGATCATTTTGATCTGCAACACGTCCGTTGATGCGGAAAGCACCTTTTTCACTGTCATTCGGACTATAGTTTAAATCGAAAGTGCCTTGTTTAAGTTGATTAGAGCCGTAGGTCACAGATCCTTGGTAGAATGAGTCAGCTTGAGGTCGTTTAGTGACCATATTGACCATGCCACCGGGTTGAACGAGGCCGAAATTAACCGATGCAGGCCCTTTGATGACTTGTACTTGATCCATACCAGAGAGTTCTGTTGCGACAAAAGTACTCTGCCCTTGCCGTAAACCATCAATAAAAACCTGATCCGATGAATTTTGTCCACGGATAATAAAATCGTCCCAACCACGTCGTCCAAGCTGTCCCGAAACAACACCTGCAACACCATCAATCGCTTCTGCTAAAGTCTGTGCTTGTTTTTGCTCTAGCTGTTCTTGAGTAATTACACTGACGGATTGTGCTGTTTTAAAAAGTGGAGCATCTGACTTTAGTGCTGAAGTTGCTTGAGTAGCAACATAAGTGTCAGTTTGATCTTGCTCTGCTTGAATTGAAATGGTGGGAAGGGTATTGGTTGTATCGTCTGCATAAGCGGTTGTCATAAAGCCTAAAACAAGTGTTGCTAGCAGCGTTCGATGTGGAGGGAGCATAGAAGATTCCAAAACTGTGAGGTAGCTCAGATCGAGGTGATATT
>NZ_DJLC01000072.1:0-2978 GCF_002434875.1 Acinetobacter sp. UBA6526
GATTTAGTCATTCTCAATAATCATATTATTTAAATTTTCATCTATTAAAACATGTTTCATAACCTTTCCTGAAGCATTTCTTGGTAAAGGTGAACTGGTGAATTGCCACTTTGAAGGCACTTTAAAATCAGCCAACTCTTTGCTTACCCATAAAGCTAACTCTTCATTATTTAATTGCTCATCCTTGGTTGAAATAATTGCCAAAACTTCTTGGCCTAAATCATCATGGGGAATACCAATGACGGCAGATTCTTCAACTAGTTTATGGGAATCTAAAATCAGTTCAATCTCTTGAGGATAAACATTTTCAGCGCCTCTTAAAATCAAATCTGTCCGTCTTGATGAAATAAAATACAAAGGTCCTTTTTTGTAACCCCAATCCCCTGTTCTCAGCCATCGATCACTTGTTAAGGCAGCACCAGAGGCTTCTGGATTATTGTAATAACCAAGCATCACTGAAGGGCTTTTAACATATATTTCACCTTCTATAGAATCTTTTTTTATCACTTTACCTTCTTCATTCCTTAGCTCAACCTGAATTGTTGGCATTGATTGACCAGGAGATAATGGCTCATCAATCAAACCTTGGCCCCAATTGACAATAGTTATTGCACCTGATTCTGTGAGCCCGTAACCATAACCAAAGCTGTGTGCAGAATTGGGAAAAATGTCCTTGGTTCTTTCTATTAATTCAGGAGGCATGGGAGCTCCGCCACCTCCAACAACTAAAACACTTTCAAGATTTAAGCTCATTGCTTCAGCCTCATCAAGCACTCTCTTAAGGGCTGTTGGAACAGCTCCGCCCCAGGAGGTAACACTAAATTTTTGGATTAATTCAATCACCCTATTTGCCATGAATCTACCGTCATACATCAAGCTAGTAGAACCTGCAAATAAGCTGGTTACAGCACCAGCTGATAAACCTGAGACATGAAATAAAGGAGATGAAAGCAGACTGGTTGGAGTATTCTTCGACCAATCAATCCCATAACTTGATGAATGCTGAGAAACAGCAGCACCTTGCAGCATTTGTAATGTTGAATTGGCAATCATGGATCGGTGCGAAGTCATCACGCCCTTAGGTGTTCCTGTTGTCCCAGAGGTATAAAAAAGACAAGCACACTCATCTTCATCTATACGAACAAAAGACTGAAGTTCTTGTTCGCATGAAGATAAATCTAAACCTTCAAAAATTAAAGTTGGGTGCTTTACTTGATCAGCAATTCTTTCAAACCGTTTTTGATCGCAAACTATAACGTTAGGATCACCAGCATCTATGGCCTTGATAGCTTCCGAGCCTTTCCACCACCCATTCAAACCGCAAGCGATCGCACCAATGCTCACAGTAGCCCAGAAAAATATAATCCATTCAGGACAATTAGCAGCATAAATAGCAACCCTGTCTCCAGACTTAACATTATGTTGTGATTGCAAAATATGAGCTGCTTTTTTTACCAATGTTAGATGTTGCGCAAAACTGATAACTTTATCTTGATAGATCAAATAAGGTTTTTCGCCATGACTAGCTGACAGCTCAATAAAATCTACCAATGATCTAGGTCGATTTTTAAAAACATCCATTTCTACACCAAGAACATTTTCTCGATGAATTTCAAAAAAAGATTGGCTCTCTACTAGGGCTTGTATATATTTGTCAGAATGCATCATTGGGATTTTACTATCTTATAAATGCATCCATCAATCAACGAGTATCAACTAGATTTTTTTTATCAATGATTCTAAAAAATATTCCAACATTGTTCGTGAACTCATGATTCGTTATAGTTGATTAGATACAATGAAAGAACTGAATTTTATATAGAAAGATCATGGCAGATAAAAACACACAGCCATTAGCTGTAATCACAGGTGGTGCCTCAGGCATTGGCTTAAGTACGGTGAAGCGATTTTTAGATGAGGGCTATGAAGTACTGATACTCGATGCTAATAAAGATGCGGGAGAGCAATCAGTAAATAACCTTAAATCAGATACTTGCAATATTAATTTTGCACATATCGATATTACAAATCATGCTCAAATAGATTCAGTTTTTGCCGACTTGCATGCTAACAATCGTCCAGCTCATGTACTGGTTAATTGTGCCGGTATCAGCCCCGCCTTGAACCCATTGCATCAATATTCAGTTGAGGAATGGAACAGAACCATCGATATTAATTTGCATGGCACTTTTTATGCATGTCGAGAGTTCTTAAAACTGGCAACTGAGCAAAAAATTGATGCAGGAGCAATTGTAAATGTTGCCTCGATCATGGGAGTAAGAGCGAGTGGAGCCCAAGCACCCTACGCAGCATCGAAGCATGCAGTGGTGGGTTTAACCAAATCAATCGCTCAAGATTATGCCACCATGAACATCAGAGCCAATGCCATTGGTCCAGGTGTCATTGATACACCCATGAATACCGAATTAATGAAAGATGAAAACATCATGCAATATATGCTGCAACGCATTCCGATGAATCGAGTTGCAACATCAGACGAAGTAGCCAACTTAATTTATTTCTTAGCATCGTCTGAGGCATCTTACATAACTGGATCCTACTACCCTATTGATGGTGGGTATCTTGCAAGCTGATATTTTTACAAATAAAACTGCTTTGATCACTGGTGCTGCCAGTGGAATTGGCAGAGGCCTAGCATTGCATGCTGCAAAACTTCAAATGAATGTTGTCTTAATGGACCTCAACGGAGATGGTTTAAATGAGACGCATAGCCTGATGACTGAGTGTCCTTCCATGATCATCCATTGCGATGTATCTAACTTAGAAGACTTTGCAAAAGCAAAAGAAAAAATTGCATGTGAGTTTGGCACAGTTCATTTCCTGTTTAATAACGCAGGAATCTTTTTAGAGGGTCGAGCATGGAAAGCAGACCAAAAAAACTGGCAACGAATTATTGATGTAAATTTAATGAGTGTAATTTATGGCTTAAATCTCTTTGTTGATGAGATGGTTGCTAG
>NZ_DJLC01000135.1:0-9995 GCF_002434875.1 Acinetobacter sp. UBA6526
GTAAGTCATCGCCAGCTTTTAAATGAATACACCCCCATTCGTATGAGTGGGGGTGTTTCTTTATGGCGTGATTGAAAAGAAAAGTTAGCGTAATTTTATTGTTTTATAATATTTATCCTGATACAAATAGCTGTGGTTAATAAGAAAATTATTATATAGGTAGTTTCGCTTTTTTGATTTGAGGATATTACTATATTGGATTCAACTCTTATTGCTGGAATTTTAAGTGCTATTGCTACTATCTTAGCTGTAATAATTGGATATTATCTCCAGCGTCCGAAAATACAATCAGAATTGTTAAAAAAAGATTTAGCTGATAACCAACAACTTATAGAACCTAATGAAGCCTTAGATGACTATGATCAGCGATATCTTGATTATCCTAGTCATTATAGATTCGTAAAGGGATTACCTCAATTATATTTAGCTGTATGTAAAAATGCACAGGAAGGCTGGGATACTGGAATAACAGGGGATATGAGGCAAGCTAATTATGATGTAATTGACTTCTTGGAATACGTATGGCTTCGGCTTGCTAAATTTTATCCAGAAAATCATTGGGATGGAAAGACTGCACAGGCGTACATTCAAAATTATCTGCAAGAAAGATTTATATTTCATAGATCAAAATATGAACCTAATGGCCCAGGTACAGGTGGAACAATTGTTTATATTTTAATAGGTAGTGATGTGATAAGAGATTTAGAAGAACTTATCAATGACACTGTAGATTCTTTATTTATGTATAACGATGATTTTGATCTTGAGGCTTGGCGTAAAGAATGGAGAAAAACTATAACTAATATACAGCAGGAAAATTAATTCTTTTTTGTCGATATTTTCTTATTTTTACTTTCATAATATTCAATATAGATACACCGTTAAATTTAAGTTTTAATTGTGCTTAGTACTAAAATGGATCATTCCTTATGAAACTAAACTCTTTCTCTCCACTCCCCGAAGATGATGAAGAACTGCATCTTCCTGAGCTAGTGTATTGGGCATCTTTAGGAGATCTGGAGCAAGTCGAGAAGTTATTGGCAGAGGGTATAGACCCAAACCAAACTGATGACGAAGGCTATAGTGCATTACAAGCAGCTGCTGAGAATGATCATTTAGCTGTGGTGAAGCTACTTGTGAGTAAAGATGCAAATGTTGCTTATAAAAGCGAATATACAGCGCTACAGCTGGCGGAAATGGCAGAGAATCACGACGTAGTTGTGTATCTCAAAAGTCTTTAAATCGCGTTTAAAAATGATAGATAAAAAGAAGCCCCATCATCCTGACGGGGCTTCTTTATATTCCGTTTATTGTCGTTTATATTCCTTATGAACGACCGCTTCCTGCGCATCTTGTTATTTTCAATGAGACTTCCTGCCTCTCTATGATTTGTATGGTAGGCGAAAAGTTTGGATTGGGATATTCGCCAATTGCTGCGATTGTTGTAGGTTTTGGCGTACACCAATAGAGAATGATGAAATGATTAGATTAGCTATAAAAAAAGGGAATCAAGAGATTCCGTTTTTGCTGTATTAGAATTTTAGAAATGAACATCCAAACCGATATAAGGACCTTTAAAATTAAATTTAAGGTCATTTTTTTCGTAGTCATCTAATTTAATATCAAGAATACGATAACCTGCTTTTAAGCCGACATCGACCAATAAATTATCAATAAAGTTGTATTGTAATTCGGCTTGGGCATCCGTAATTTTAGTGTCATTCACATTGCTATATAGTAATTCTGCTTTCGCACTTAGACCTGTAAATGGCAGTTTTACGCCTGCTGATCCATAGATAACAGGAATTGTTTTATCAATATCTGTTTTATTTAAGCCAAGCGTCTTAACATCACCATTGAGGTTACTCGCGCCAAAACCAATGTCTGCATCTACGATATTATCAAGTACTTCGTAATACAAAATAAAATCAGTATGGTCGATATCTAAGTCATAAACAGGTTGACCTGCAACTTCATTTTCGGTCTGTGTTTTTAAATTCACATAACGAATTTTTGCATTTGGGATCAGTGGAATTGGATGCTCAATTGCGAGTGATAATTGAGCAGAACCTTTTCGGTCAAGATCTTGATCGGGTGCTGAGGTTTGTGCTGCCATATTGGCTTCACCATTGTAGTTCCAGTAGCTAAGATCGCCTTTTACACCAATTAAATCGGCTTGAGCTAAACCACAAACGCTTGTCCCTAAAGCAAGTAGCGTTAATTTTAATAGTTTCATTGCATTGTCCTAATTAATATCAAAACCGTAATGAATTGTTATGAATTCACCCTAGATTGGACGCATCATATAGTGATCTTGAGCAATATGCAGTAGTCTAATTTTAAATTATGTGAAAAGAGAATAAATAATGACAGAAGTAGAATCGTGTGTGGATTACCCTTTATATGTAGCAGGGAAAGCAATTACAACAGGGCAATGGCTCGAAGTACAGCATAAATATCAACATAGTGTCTATGCACGGGTTGCTTTAGCAGATACAAAAGTTTTGGAAAAGGCTATTGCTGCATCGGTAAAAGCTGAAGCAGAAATGGCAGCATTAAAACCGTATCAAAAACAAAAAATTTTATTGCACTGTGTGAAGCGGTTTAATGAATTAAGGGAGGAACTCACCGAGATTTTAATTGCGGAAGGTGGGAAGCCTCGCGGTGCTGCGAGTGCTGAAGTGGAGCGTTTAATTAATACTTTTCAACTCGCTGCGGATGCTGTTACTCAACTTGATGATGGTCGAATGTTACCTTTGGCGGTTACACCTGCTGCGGCACGTTTTAGAGGAATGGTGAAACATGTACCTGTTGGTGCGATCTCGTTAATTAGTCCATTTAATTTTCCATTAAATTTGGTGGCGCATAAGATCGCCCCTGCGATTGCGGCGGGTTGTCCTTTTGTTTTAAAGCCTGCCAGTTTAACTCCAATTAGTGCATTAAAAATTGCCCAAGTCTTAGCTGAAACTGATCTTCCAAAAGGTTCTTGGTCAGTATTGCCGTGTGATCGTCAAGCGGCGGATATTTTAGTGACGGATGATCGCTTTAAACTTTTGAGCTTTACTGGTTCAGATCAAGTCGGCTGGGACATGAAAGCACGCGCAGGTCGCAAGAAAGTTACCTTAGAACTGGGTGGAAATGCTGCGGTATTAATTGAGCCAGATACTCCCGTTGATGATGCTTTGATTGATCGTTTGGTTGGAGCGGCTTATGGTCATGCAGGTCAGATATGTATTAGTGTGCAACGAATTTTAATTCATGCAGATATTTACACGGAGGTTAAAAAGAAATTACTCGCGAAAGTGAAAAAAATCAAAGTTGATGATCCAAGTTTAAGCACAACCTTGGTTGGTCCGATGATTAAGGAAGCAGAAGCAGTGCGCTTGAAAAAGTGGATTGATAAAGCGGAGAAAAAAGGGGCAAAAGTACTGATAGGAGGAACATTACAAGGTGTTCTATTTGAACCTACACTTTTGGAGAATGTAGATTCAAAGCTTGAAGTGTATAAAGATGAAGCCTTTGGTCCAGTTGCGATTTTAGAAAAGTACAAAGATTTTGAACAAGGGATCGCGACGATTAATCAAAGTCGTTTTGGGCTACAAGCAGGCGTTTATACACAGAATCTAAATAAGATGCTGTATGCATGGGATCATTTGCATGTGGGTGGTGTCATTATCAATGATGTACCGACTTTCCGTGTGGATAATATGCCTTATGGCGGTGTAAAAGACTCAGGCTTAGGTCGAGAAGGAATTCATTCGGCCATCCGAGATATGCAAGAAGAACGGTTACTCGCAATTAAACAATAAGCAATAATTTAGATAAGAGGGCATGATGATTTTAATGATTGATTATTTTATAAACTTATCCTGTAAAACTTGACTGTCAGGTCAATATTGCAGTGAATTGAAAAATAATCAATCGTTCGAAAAATATAGTTTTTTCGTCCAGAATTTACAGTAAAAAGAAATAAAAACGGGTATTGTTCAGCTATTAAGTAGCAAAAAATGGACAAAGCTCTTTAAGGAAGAATTTTCTATTTTGCTCGTTTGTTCTGAAGAATCAATCTGCCCAAAAGGTGATGCTCTTTGACAAACAACACAAAATTTTTGTGGTACTTTTCTTGCTTGTAACAAAAAAATAAAGTGTAGGCAGCATTAAAAGTAACCTTTATCGTATTTAGGTGATTTATGACAGATACTCGTGAAAACTGGTCTGCTCGATCTGGTTTTATTATTGCGGCGGTTGGATCTGCTGTTGGTTTGGGTAATATTTGGCGCTTTCCCTATGTCGCTTATGAAAATGGCGGCGGCGCGTTCTTAATTCCTTATTTAGTTGCGCTTTTGACAGCAGGTTTACCGCTGTTATTCCTAGACTATGCCGTGGGTCATCGTAGTACAGGTGCACCTCCAAAAGCTTATGAACAATTGACTAAAAAAGCTGAGGCTTTGGGTTGGTGGCAAGCTTGTGTATGTATCATCATCGGTCTTTACTATGCCAGTGTATTGACGTGGGCTGGTAGCTATATCTATTTCTCGTTCAATCAATCTTGGGGTGCTGATCCTGAGGGTTATTTCTTTAAAGCTTTCTTAGCAACTTCAGATGCCGCTGGTTTTGACATGACCTTTATTAGTCATTTGTTATGGCCATTGATTGGTGTTTGGGCGCTTGTGCTTGTAATTCTATATGGTGGTGTTCGAAAAGGGGTTGAGCTTGCGAACCGTATTTTCATGCCGCTTTTAATCGTTCTTTTTAGCATACTCGTGATTCAAGCATTACGTTTACCAGGTGCTTCAGAAGGCTTAAATGCATTCTTTACGCCGAACTGGGAAGCGATGAAAGACTATAAAGTATGGCTTGCTGCTTATGGTCATATCTTCTTCTCGTTATCTGTTGGTTTCGGGATTATGGTGACCTATGCCTCGTATCTCAAACCAAAAACGAATTTAACTGGTTCTGGTTTCGTTGTTGGTTTTGCAAACTCTTCGTTTGAATTACTTGCTGGGATTGGGGTGTTTGCTGCATTGGGCTTTATGGCACATGCTGCGGATAAGAGTGTTCAAGATGTGGTAAGCGGTGGTATTGGTCTTGCGTTTATTGCATTCCCTAAGATCATTTCAAGTTTAGGAGCGGGTGCTGAATTATTCGGTATTTTATTCTTTACTTCATTGTTCGTTGCAGGTGTAACGTCAATGGTGAGTATTTTAGAAGTGCCAATTGCAGCGATGCAGGACAAATTAAAATGGGGCCGTGCGAAAGCCGTAACCATTATTGGCGGTGGTACTGGTATTGTTTCTATTGCACTGTTCTCAAGCGCTAATGCCATTAAATTAGTTGATATTATCGATCACTTTATCAATAACTTGGGTATTGTTTCTGGTGCACTTGTTTCGATCATCATGGTGTCTTGGTTCAAGCGCTCATTGATGCGAGAGCTTGAGTTACACGTAAACAGTATTTCAACAATCAAGTTAGGAAAAATCTGGGAATTCACGTTGACTGTGATAACGCCAGTAGTGTTGTTATCTACGCTTGGTCTTGCTTTAAGTGCTTTATTGCAAAAAGGATATGGCGATTACTCAATGAGTTTACAGCTTTGGTTTGGTTGGGGCTGTATCTTGTTCTGTGCAATCGGTGCATTATTCATGTCTAGTTTAAAAAATCGCTAGGAGAGTGAAATGACGACTTCAGCTATTATCATGTTAGTGATTGCAATTGCTTTACTATGGGGTGGTTTATCTCTTTCGATTTTGCACTTATTGCGCAATCCTGAAGACTAAAATCACGCTGAGATATTAAAAAAAAGCAGGCTTAAAGCCTGCTTTTTTATTATGCCAATTTTTTAATTAAGCAATAATAGAAACCATCACCTGATTGCGCAGCAGGAAGTAACTGACGCCCATAGTTTTGTTCAATTCCCCAATCTGCTTCAATTTTGACTTCTTCTGCATCAGCATGTTCCGCAAAGAATGTCGCCATTTGCTGCTCATTTTCAGCTTTAAGAATTGAGCAAGTGATATAGAGCAATGTACCGCCGACTTTAAGCTGTTGCCACATCTGTTGCAAAATCTGCTGCTGTAAAGCGACTGTTTGTGCAATATCAGTGGACTGTCTGAGTAAGCGAATATCAGGATGGCGACGAATTACGCCTGTTGCTGAACATGGTGCATCTAGCACGATACAGTCGACCAGTTGCTGCGTCTGCCATGTGGTGGCATCTGCTGCGATAATCTCTACTTCGGTTTGATCTAAGCCAAGACGTTCGATATTTTCAGAAACACGCAATAAACGTTTCGCATCATGATCCAGGGCAATCAATTTTTTAGGGTTAAAGCGCTCAAGGATATGTGCTGTTTTGCCGCCAGGTGCAGCACAGGCATCAACCACCACTTTGCCATCTAGGTTCGGTAAAAGCGTGGCACACAGTTGTGCATGTTCATCCTGAACAGAAAAACCACCTTCTTCAAAACCTGGTAAATGGGTAATATTGCCCGTTTGTTCCAAAACAATACCAACATTTGAAAGCATGCAAGGACGAGCATCAATCTGTTCCTCGTCCAAAATCTCTAAATATTCGTCACGACTGACTTGGCGTTCATTGACTCGAAGGGTGAGCGGTGCGACTTGTTTTAAGGCTTGGCATAGAAGCTCTGTTTGCTCAGGCCAATCTTTTTTGAGTCGTTTGAATAACCAACTTGGTAAACCATGCGTATTATTCAATGCTGTTTGAAATTCATCTGTTTCACGTGAAACACGACGCAGAATCGCATTCACTAAACCACTCATTGGCTCGAAACCGAGTTGCTTGGCCGCATTTACCGTTTCTGAAATCGCGGCATGTACTGGAATACGAGTACATAGAATTTGATATAAACCAAGATATAAACAACTTTCTAGTGCTTCATTGTCTAATGGCTTTGTGAGCAATGGTAAGGTAATCGCTTTTAATGAATGCCATTGGCGTAAGCAACCTAAAGTGAGTTCATGATATAAACCACGGTCACGTTCAGAAACCATATTGATATGTTGATTTAAAACGGAAGACAAAGATTGCCCATTTTGAACCGCCAAAAGCGTTTTGACGACTTGCGCACGCAGATTCAAATTTTTTACAGAGGATTGATTTGATTGGCTCATGGGAGAATTTGTCCAATATGTAATTTCTGGGTTTGGGCAATTTGAACTGGATTGAGGGCTTTAGCACCCGGCCACTGAAGACTGGTGAGGCAGACTGCCGTATTGTCGCCACAAGCAACGTGTACACCTTGTTTGTCCATCGCTACAATCTCACCGACTTGAGCATCGGTTTTGCTGTGGGAAGAAAGCATAGAGCCCCATACACGCAGTGCATTGTTTTCATCCAGTTGAATAAAGGCAACTGGCCACGGGTTAAAAGCACGGATATTACGGTCGATTTGAATGGCATTTTGTGTCCAATCGATACGCGCTTCTGCTTTCACGAGTTTGTGGGCATAAACAGTGAGTGCTTCATCTTGCACTTCACGTTTGGCAATAAAATCTTGCAGGCTTTGTTCTGATTCAAGCACAGTACAAATCGCTTCTGCACCCTGATCTGCCAATTTGTCATGCAAGCTGGCAGAGGTATCTTCTGCTGTAATTGGGCAATAGGTTTTATACATCATATCGCCTGTATCTAAGCCAGCTGCCATCTGCATGATGGTAATCCCTGTTTCATCATCACCCGTCGCGATTGCACGTTGAATCGGTGCAGCACCACGCCAACGTGGTAATAGCGAACCGTGAATATTCAGGCAGCCATACTTCGGTGTATCTAAAACGGCTTGCGGTAAGATCAGACCATAAGCTGCGACTACCATCACATCAGCACCCAAAGCTGCCAATTCTTGTTGAGCTGCTAGGCCTTCTTCAGTCGACGCTTTAAAATGCAAAGGTTGATAAACAGGTAAACCATGTTCAAGCGCCAATTGTTTAACAGGAGATGGCGTTAATTTTTGCCCACGCCCAGATTTACGGTCAGGTTGGGTATAAACAGCAATGATCTGGTGTGATGTTTTTAATAATGCCGCCAATGCGGTTGCCGCAAATTCAGGCGTACCAGCAAAAATGATTTTCACAAAGATAATCCAACTAAAACTTGCTGCAAATTATAAGCGAAAAAGCCACTAGTCCCTAATTCGATGGATTGAATTGCTTTTGTGCAAAAAAGATAGGTCCACTGGTCATGAGTTAAACGATAACTTGTAGTATGATGGAAAAAGCTCAGTATCATTTCGCTAGAGAGAAAGCCCTATTTTTCTCGAGCACACACTTGTTGGGAATAAAAAATGCCTGATTATCGTTCGAAAACATCAACACATGGAAGAAATATGGCTGGCGCGCGTGGTTTATGGCGTGCGACAGGTATGAAAGATGAAGATTTTGGCAAGCCAATTATTGCGGTGGTCAACTCATTTACCCAATTCGTTCCAGGGCATGTGCATCTTAAAGATTTAGGGCAACTCGTTGCGAGAGAAATTGAAGCATCGGGTGGTGTTGCTAAAGAATTTAATACCATTGCGGTTGATGATGGTATTGCGATGGGTCATGACGGTATGTTGTATTCATTGCCTTCGCGTGATTTGATCGCTGACTCAGTTGAGTACATGGTCAATGCACACTGTGCCGATGCAATGGTTTGCATCTCAAACTGTGACAAGATCACACCGGGAATGTTAATGGCAGCAATGCGTTTAAACATTCCAGTGGTATTCGTTTCCGGTGGTCCAATGGAAGCGGGTAAAGTGAAGTTCCGTGGTGATGAAAAAGCCATTGATCTTGTTGATGCCATGGTTGTTGCTGCTGATGAAAGCTATACCGATGAAGAAGTCGCTGCTTTCGAACGCTCTGCATGTCCGACTTGTGGTTCATGTTCAGGGATGTTTACTGCAAACTCGATGAACTGTTTGACCGAAGCGCTTGGTTTGTCTTTGCCGGGCAATGGTTCAATTGTTGCGACACATGCAAATCGTGAAAAATTATTCCTTAAAGCAGGTCGTTTAGTGGTTGAACTGGCGAAACGTTATTATGAACAAAATGATGACAGCATTTTGCCACGTTCTATTGCAACCAAAGCTGCATTTGAAAATGCCATGACTTTGGATATCGCGATGGGTGGTTCGACCAACACTGTATTGCATTTACTTGCTGCTGCGCATGAGGCAGAAGTTGATTTCACGATGGATGATATCGACCGTTTGTCACGTCAAGTGCCTGTATTGTCAAAAGTTGCGCCTGCAAAATCTGATGTGCATATGGAAGATGTACATCGTGCGGGTGGCATCATGGCGATCTTGGGTGAGTTAGATCGTGCCAAGTTACTCAACACTGAATGCCCAACTGTACATGAAAAAACACTCAAAGATGCCTTAGATAAATGGGATATTATTCGTACTGAAGATGCAGATGTGTATGAATTCTATCGTTCATCTCCGGGCGGTATTCCAACGCAAGTTGCATTCTCTCAAAATCGTTATTACTCAACTTTAGATGGTGACCGTGAGAAAGGCGTGATCCGTAATGCTGAACATGCCTTTTCTAAAGATGGTGGTTTGGCAGTACTTTACGGCAACATCGCGCTGGATGGCTGTATCGTAAAAACTGCGGGTGTCGATGAATCAATCCTTAAATTTACAGGAACTGCACGCGTTTTTGAAAGCCAAGATGCAGCTGTAGAAGCGATTTTAGATCATAAGATCGTTGCTGGTGATATCGTGGTCATTCGCTATGAAGGCCCTCGCGGTGGACCAGGTATGCAAGAAATGTTATATCCAACAAGCTATTTGAAATCTAAAGGTTTAGGTAAAGACTGCGCCTTGATTACGGATGGTCGTTTCTCTGGTGGTTCTTCAGGTCTATCGATTGGTCACGTTTCTCCAGAAGCTGCGGAAGGTGGTGCAATCGGTTTGGTTGAAGATGGTGACACCATTCAAATCGATATTCCAAATCGTACGATTCATCTTGATATTGATGATGCA
>NZ_DJLC01000028.1:0-15540 GCF_002434875.1 Acinetobacter sp. UBA6526
GATAATGACCCTGAAAAATTTTTAAGTTTTATCTAAGCAAATAATGTTATTTTATAATCATACAGCGATCATGCTTTTATCTTATGTCACCATTTCTTTATGCCTAAGCAATTCTTTCATAAGTGGCTACCTTCATCTGAAAAGGTTGCAAGTATTAAGTTTATGCGAATTTTTGGTCAACAAACCTTAAATCCATTACTTTGGTACGTAAATCGCCACTCGATTGCAAAAGCAATGTTTATTGGAACATTTTGGGGAATTCTTCCTGTTCCATTTCACAGTCTATTTATTATATTGACTGTTCTTTGGTTTGAGGTAAATTTACCAATCGGTCTTTGCATGGCTTGGTTAACCAATCCTTTTACAGTGGTTCCCATTCTCTATCTAGGCTTTTGGTTTGGTACTAAGATCTATCATGTCAACATGATCAATAAAGAAATGCTACTCGGTGTACTTCACCAAATCGTAAATTGGATTAAAAACTTCGGTCATGGTCATATTGATTTTAGTTTAGCGAAAATTTTAGTGTCTGGTTTAGTGATTGAAGCCATATTATTTGCAATTATTTTCTATGTTCTTACCCATGTTATTTGGCGTTTTCTTGTCATTAGAAGCTGGAAAAAAAGAACTAAATATCAAAAAGAAGAGACCGCTTAACAATCCCTCCTTATTGTTCTATTAACAATTAATTCGTTTGACTTTTCGCTTTCATATATTGTTCGACCACATCGAGAACATAATCCTGACACGCCTCTCCAGTCGCAGGATCATATGCTCCATTATTGGTAATGTTATTGGATAAAATACGAATACCTAGAAATGGAACATTAAATTGTTGAGCAATCTGTGCAACAGAAGCCGCTTCCATCTCCTCAACAGAAGTTCCATATCGGGTATGGAAAAAATTAATTCGATCAAGCTCATTATTCCACACATCTGCGGAGCCAATCGTACCCTCAACAACTTGACCTTTTGCGTAGTTCACTTTGGCTTTATAAGCAGCAAGAAGTAAGTCGCCATCCCCTTCAAACTTTCTGATCGCAATTGGCTCAGGATCTGATTCATCATCGGGTAACACATCAAATGCTTCATTCCACGTCAGTGAGTCTGAACCTCCACCAACAGGCTGTTTAGGCGTTCTAAATGCACCGATATTGGTTGTGTATTTGCCTAGGACAATATCGAATACATGCAATGCTGGATCATGACCACCAGACGTTCCTTGATTAATGATAGCAATTGGTTGATAGCGCTGAATTGCAATTGCGGTCGCAGCAGCCGAATTACTCATGCCCATTCGAGTTTTAGAAATAATGACGGGATAACTCTTATATGTTCCCTTCCAAAATTTCCAACCACCAATGGTTTCAATACTTACATTATCTAGTTTGGCAGCCATGCTTTCAGACTCTACAGGCAAGGCACCTTGTATAATGATTGGCTGTATTTGCTTTAGTTGGGGAGATGATGAGCTAGATGATTGGTTGTTATTATCATTACACCCACCAAGAATTAATGCACTACAAACGCTTGTGATAGCCATGATTCGCTTAAACAACATGATTTGCCTATAGACTTGTAAAAATAGCTTACAAGCAATCTGTATACCAATTTTTAGATTTATAAATTATTTTAAAACAAGTAAATAAATAACTTTTTTAATCAAATAGTAAAAACCCAGCTTTATTCGCTGGGCTTTATTAGGTCATTTAAAATATGCGTTTATCATCACGTTGGCGCTTGGGTAATTTATCCATTTGCACCATAACGGCTTGTGCTATGTTCATATAACTATCTGCTGCCTCATCTTGGGCAACAACGCTTGGTTTACCGTTATCGGCATTTTCACGAATTTGAACGTTCAAAGGTAAACGTCCGAGCAATGGAATCTCGTATTGTTCAGAAAGCTGATCACCCCCACCCGTACCAAAAATTTGCTCTTCGTGACCACAGTTAGAACAAATATGCGTAGACATATTTTCAATCACACCTAACACGGGAATGTTAACTTTATTAAATAGCTCAATACCTTTAGTTGCATCCATAAGTGCAACGTTTTGTGGGGTTGTTACAATCACTGCGCCTGTTACTGGAATACGTTGCGCCAGTGTAAGTTGAATATCACCTGTACCAGGTGGCATATCAATTACAAGCACATCCAAATCAGGCCAAAGGGTTTGATTAAACAATTGCATTAATGCCCCTGTTGCTTTCGGCCCACGCCAAGCGACAGGTGTATTATGTGCACCAATTAAATGTCCAATCGACAAAACCGCCATGCCATAGGCATCAATAGGAACAAAATTTTCATTTTCGATGAGCGGTGTTCTACCTGCATTACCCAACATCGTTGGAATACTCGGCCCATAGATATCAGCATCTAAAACGCCTACTTTTAGACCTAACTTTTGTAATGCAAGTGCAAGATTTACAGTTGTTGTAGATTTACCTACACCGCCTTTGCCTGATGACACCAAAATCACATTTTGGATACGAGGATGCGCCGCTACATCACGTTGCTGTGGTGCTGCTTTTTGAATCGGTGGATTGTTTGGATCAACTTCTGCTTTTGGAGATGCATCCATCACAGGTGGAAGATTGCTATTTTCAGCTTTTGGCTTAGATGAACAACTGTGCCCTGCTTCGCCATGAGCTGCATGTTTCTGTTGAATAATATGTAGATTCAACTCTTGAATGCCGCATTTCTCTAACGCATCAGCGAGATCATCATGGATCTGTTGTAAATAATCTTTTTCTTCAGGATAAGTATTGATCGTTAGCTGTAACACCCGACCTTCTACATTCACTTGGCTAATGCGATCTTTTAAAGCGTTGCTAGAGTTAGGTAAAACATAGTTTTGGAGAACAGTTTGAATATCATCTTCCTTCACTTCTTGTGCTGGTGAAAAAACAGATTTTAAGGAAGAAAGCCACGACATTTTGTTTACTCCAAAAACAGATCAACGTATCACTGAGTGTGGCTAGTGTAGCAGTATTAGAAAGTTGAAGCTCATATCCAGAAAGATAATTGCTCATTTTTTAGAGCCTATGTATTTCCAGAATATGAGCTTGAGAAAACATTAATAAAAATAAATTAAGGTTAGCCTTTAAATTTATTCAATGTGTCTGATGCCGCTTTTTTGAGATCATCTAGCTTATGACCTGCTTGAGCTTTGAGATCATCAAATTTCGCAGAGGCTTCATCTTTCAATTCAGCAGCTTTTGCTTTTGCATCATCAAACTTATGACCAGCTTCTTCTTTCAAATGATCAAACTTATCTTGAACATTGTGTTGTGTATCTTCAAGTTTGGCTTTGATTTCATCTACTTTACTTGAAAATGCTTGTTTGCCTTCTTCGTTTTGCTCAGATACATCTTTCTTCAAGTCATCTAAAGCTTTTTCACCTTTCAGCTTCAATTCCTCAGCTGAATGCTTTAAATCATCTACGGCTTTCTCGCCTTGCAACTGAGCTTCTTTCGCTTTGTATTTCAGATCATTACCTAATTCATTTGCTTGAGTTTTTAATTCATCAATTTTTTCGTTTGTCATGTTCATTCCTCACTATAGCTAAAAAACATATTGTTTGGATCAGACTCATTTATAACGCGTTTAAAGGATGTTTTCGCTATTCGCTGCAAATTGAAACAAAGCAAATACAGGAAGATTCAAATACTTTTCCGATCACTACACTTCCACATTAAAGCTTTACAAAACAAGATCTAATTGTCATTTACTCAGCAAAAAATCATCTTTTTCTATTTGATAAAGTACATGCCAAGATAAAGGATGATCCACTGCCAAAGCTGGATGTTGGAAGTCTTTCACATATGTCATATTGAGCTTTTGCATGACTGATTGAGACTTGGTATTTTCGAAAGTCGTAAATGAAACTACTTTTTCTAATGCCAATTGATCAAAGGCAAATTTTAAAGCAGCCTGAGCCGCTTCCGTCGCATAGCCCTGTCCCCAATACGCATGATCTAAACGCCAACCGATTTCTACACATGGCGAAAATGAAAACTGTGTTGCTTGTTCATGTAAACCAACAAAGCCAATGAATTGATGCGTTGCTTTTAATTCTATCGCCCAAAATCCCCAACCTTGATGATCAATGATGTCGTGGAATTTATCAATCAATGCATCACTTTCAGAGCGTGACAGTAACTTCGGAAAATACTGCATCACTTTGGGATTCGCACTCATCTGAGCAAAGTACGGATAATCCTCTGGCAACCATTGGCGCAAAATCAGTCTAGGCGTTTCGATCATTTTTAGAACCATCAATTATGAATTAAAAACTATTAACAATATAAGGGGATAGATCAGATATACTTTTGCTCATATCAAAATCATAGTCCTTGTCTATAGAACTGTATATATGAATGAAAATGAACTCTTAGAAATTCAAAATGAACTGCAAGCTCAAGAAAAGCGTTTGAAGTACATCCTTTCAAGTAAAAGAAGAATCCAAAATATGATTCTTTCGTTTGAAGGAGATTTGGCTGAACAACTGATTCCAGTCATTCACCATGAAAGTAAAGATTATGCTGGCATTGAAAGTAGTTTAGCGCTTTCGATTTGTTGGAAATTTTCTAAAGTTGAGTTCCCAAAAACTGTTCATTGGTGCAGTGAACTCAGCATCAGCAATTTAGAAATTAAAGATGAATTTACCGCTGCAATCAAAGCGCAAGCTTGGTTAGGGACGCTGGGCAGTGATGAACTTTGGCAAACGCCTTTATTTGCTGAAATTACAGTTGATCCTAAAACCAATAGCTTAAAGAGCTATCACATTCATTTCTTATCTAAAGGGAAAATCATCTCTTTAAGAAAAAACTCAAAGCAGAGTGTGACGGTTAAGCAAATGCAGAACATGTGATCCTTCGGGGCACATGTTTTAGGCTTGAGTTTTAATACAGATTAGAATATCTCTTTCCTTTTATTCTCTAGCACAAAATAACAAGCATTCGCACTCATACATCCCAAAACCATTAAAAACAAAAGTGCAAAATAAACCATCAAACCAATAAATAATACTGAGACATCAGTCTGATCAACTTGAGCTTCTAAAAAAATCATTAAAACGAATGACATCCACACAATAAAAAGAACCAAGCCCGATTTTAAAATTTGAACAAGATCGAAAATCTTTTTCGGCAACTTCAATACCGCCAATACAATAGCGTAAGCAATAAAGCCAATTAGCCATAAAATCGGTGTCAGATAGACCATAACTTCAAATCCTCGGCTCGCTAGGCGTGTCACATGATCCTGCTGAACATATAAAAATACACAGAAAGGAATAACAAAACTTAAAACAGACACCAAACTCGCAACCAATGATGCACAGACTAAAGACCAAGATCTCATTTTTATTTTCCATTCTTTGATATTGTAATTATTCTCAATCAAACAAATGTGCTTTGATTGAAGCCAATGTGAAGATTGCATGAAGTCTTAAAACGATGAGATCACAATAGGATTAAAAGATTTCCCTGATTCATTTGTGCAAGTCTGTCCTAAGTCATGTAAAATCATCTGCCTTGCAAATACGAATGAGAGAACAATATCCGTGCGTAAAATTTTAGTCACCAATGCCCTACCTTATGCCAATGGTCCAATCCATATGGGTCACTTACTCGGTTATATCCAAGCAGATATTTGGGTTCGTGCGATGCGTGCAATGGGCCATGATGTGACTTATGTATGTGCGGATGATGCTCACGGTACTGCGATCATGTTACGTGCTGAAGCGAATGGGATTAGCCCAGAAGCGCAAATTGCCAATGTGCAGAAAGAGCATATTCGTGATTTTGATGGTTTTGGCGTGCATTTCGATCATTATGATTCAACACATAGTGATGCAAACAAAGCACGCGCTTCTGAGATTTATATCAAAAACCGTGAAGCAGACAACATCGCAGTTCGTCCTGTAACCCAGTTATTTGATCCTGAAAAAGGCATGTTCCTATCTGACCGTTTCATCAAGGGCACTTGTCCGAAATGTAAAGCGGAAGATCAATACGGCGACTCATGTGAAGTCTGCGGTACGACTTACAATGCAACCGAATTACTGAACCCTCGCTCAACGCTAAGTGGTGCAACACCTGTTGAGAAATCTTCAGACCATTATTTCTTTAAGCTGCCAAATTTTGCAGAATATTTACAGAAGTGGACGCGTGACGAAGGCCGCTTACCTTTATCCATTGCCAACAAACTTGATGAATGGTTTGACGCAGGTTTAGCGGATTGGGATATTTCTCGTGATGCACCTTATTTTGGCTTTGAAATTCCAGATGCACCAAATAAATATTTCTACGTTTGGGTTGATGCGCCGATTGGTTATATGTCGAGTTTTGAAAACTACATTAAAACTAAACGCCCTGATCTAAGCTTCGATGATTTCTGGAAAAAAGATTCTGAAAATGAAGTCTATCACTTCATCGGTAAAGACATTGTTTACTTCCATGCACTGTTCTGGCCTGCAATGCTTGAAGGTGCAAACTACCGCACGCCATCAGGTTTATTCGTCAATGGTTTCTTAACTGTAAATGGTCAGAAGATGTCGAAGTCTCGCGGCACATTCATTAAAGCTGAAACGTATTTACAGCATTTGAATCCTGAATATTTACGTTATTACTTTGCCTCTAAGCTTTCAGACAAAGTTGAAGATTCGGATTTGAACTTAGATGACTTCGTTCAAAAAGTGAATTCTGACCTTGTTGGTAAAGTGGTGAATATTGCCAGCCGTTGTGCAAAATTCATTAACACCAATTTCAACAATACGCTTTCAAGCACATGTGCAGAACCTGAACTTGTGCAAAGCTTTATTGATGCGGGCGATTCAATTGCTCAAGCCTATGAAGATCGTGAATTTTCTGCGGCGATCCGTGAAATCATGGCACTTGCGGATAAAGCGAATCAATATATCGACGAGAAAAAGCCATGGGCACTTGCTAAACAAGAAGGTCAAGAACAACAAGTTCATGATGTATGCTCAGTCGGCATTAACTTATTCCGTCAGCTTGCGATTTATTTAGCTCCTGTTCTTCCGACACTTGCGGCTCAAGTTCAAGCATTCTTACAACTTGAAAGCTTTAACTTTGCATCACGTCAGCAAATCTTAGTTGCTCATGAAATTGCTCAATTCCAACCGCTTATGCAGCGTGTTGATCCTAAAGCAGTTGCAGCCATGGTTGATGCATCTAAAGACTCTTTAGCTGCTGCGGCAGAAGCACCAAAAGTGGAAAAGAAAAAAGAGAAGAAAGTCGAGAAGAAGCCTGAGCCTAAAGTTGGTGAAGCTGAAATCATTGGTATTGAAGACTTTATGAAAGTTGACCTCCGTGTAGCAGAAGTTTTAGAAGCTGCAACGGTAGAAGGTTCTGATAAATTACTTCAACTCACTTTAAATGTTGGTGAAGCTGAACCACGTAATGTATTTAGTGGTATTCGTGAGTTCTATCAGCCAGAAGACTTAAAAGGCAGATTGGTAGTGATGGTGGCTAACCTTGCACCTCGTAAAATGCGTTTTGGTATTTCTAACGGTATGGTACTTGCAGCTGGTAATGGCGAAGGTGTTTGGGTGATCTCACCTGAATCTGGTGCTAAAGCTGGTGATAAAGTGTCTTAATATATAAAACTGATGTAAGGGTTTCTTCGGAAGCCCTCTTTTTATTTCTATAATTCAACCAAAATATTAAATGAACGATAAATACATTAGGTAAAACATGTTCCAGAGAATAATCACCATCTTCTTTTTCAGCATTTTTTCTTTTCAAATTGCTTTAGCTCAGGAAATTCAATCTCAATTTAGCCCTCAAGTACAACTTGCTAAAGATCAAGTTCAATTAATATTCAATACTTTATTTCAATCGGATGACGAGAATCAAAATATAAAAGTTGATCCTACATTAAAACAGCTACTTTTAGAGAATAATGAGGAGAAGGCAAAAAAATATATCGATCAACAACAAAACTTATTTTTAAAGCAGATGAATCGCTATATCAAACAAGGAGACTCAACTGCATCTGTTGCACTTTTAGAATTTGCTCTATTTTCACAAGATTCAGCGTTAAAAGAACAAATCGATCTTAAGCCAATTCAAAAGCTTTCCGATCAAAAGGATGCTTATGCAAGTTATTTGCTGGCGCAATACTATTCAAGTACTGAACAATACATCCCCTTACTCGAAAAAGCAGGACAGCAAGGTTCTGTTGCTGCACAAATGACACTTGCAGATGAATATGGATTTCGACTGCCCCTTGAACAGCAAAACGCCAAAAAAGCTGAGTTTTGGGCAAATAAGGCCAAACAGAATTTAGGTGAGGCGACCTATACTGAGCAGAAATGTGCACTGGCAAATTGTGATCTTGAAGAGTTTGAAATGGTGGATTTTTCCAAGATACCTCAGCAGTAAAGCCATACGCTAAGACAAGAACATCCGATAAAATCCGCTTACAAAAGCGGATTTTTTTCTGCGCTCAAACACCCAATTTTATTTGAATTCATGGTAAAAAAGTTTTTCTCTAATAAATGTAATGATTCTATGAAAAAAACTGCCCTCCTCCTTTCTGTCTCATTCTTGAGCAGCTTCCCTTTACTCAGCCATGCAGAAAAAACCAAAACTTTACCAATCATTGAACAACAAAAACAGGTTGCTGGTTACTACCAATACCAAGCAGGTGACATACAAATCACTGCCCTGCTAGATGGCACTAACTTTATGTCGCCAAACTTATTTAAAGATATTTCTCAACAACAAGTGCAACAAATTTTGAAGAAATACTATGCAGATCAAGAGAAAGGCGTACAAACCTCAGTAAATGCTTTCCTCGTCAATACAGGGAAATCACTGGTTTTAGTCGATAGCGGTGCAGCCAGTTGTTTCGGCGCACACTTAGGTTCTGTTTTAACAAACCTAAAAATATCAGGCTATCAACCTGAACAAGTCGATACCATTCTACTCACACATTTACACCCCGATCATGTCTGCGGCATCAGTAAAGATGGCGTCGCAAATTTCCCTAATGCGACAGTCTATGTATCAGATGATGAAGCAAAATATTGGTTAGATTCGAAACAAGCAGCAAAACTACCGAAAGAAAAACAAGCCAATTACTTAGGTACAGTTGAGAAAATTAAACAAGCGATTGCGCCTTACCAAGCCAAACAACGCTTTAAAACTTATAAACTCGGTGACGACATTCAAGGTTTTAACGTCATTAACACGGCTGGACATACACCGGGGCATTTTAGCTATGAGCTAAAAACCAAAGGTGAATCTGTAGTTTTTATTGGTGATATCGTACATTCTCATACTGTTCAGTTTGATCGGCCTGAAACTGCAATCGAATATGATATTGACCCGAAAAAAGCCGTTGAAACTCGCTTAAAGCAATTTGCAAATTTTGCTAAAAATGGTCAAACTATTGCTGCACCACATTTACCATTTCCGGGTATTGGGCACATCTATTCAGCTGATGGAAAAAGCTATCAATGGATTCCAATCCATTTTAAAGATTAAGTGGAATAAGCAGAATTTAACCTATAAAAAAGCGACCTTGTTGGTCGCTCTTTTTTATTACTTCATTCCAAAAATCAACTTCAAACCAAGCAGCGTCATTACCCCACCCGCTACACGATCAAAAATCGCTTTTGATTTCAAATAGACTTTTCGTGGCCCTTCCGCAGATAGTGCAACAGCGACTAAGGAATACCATCCTGCATCAATAAAGAAGCACAGCATTGGCAAAACCACATAAAAATAAGTTGGAATTTCTTTCGGCAACAATGCAGTGAAAATACTTGCCAATACGATTGCAATTTTGGGATTACTTAACTGTGTGATCAAGCCTAATCGATAAGCTTGCGCAAAACTCATTGTTTGAACTGAGTTATCAGCTGTTTCCATCGGTTCTTTAGCATGTTTAATAATTTTATAGGCCAGCCAAAGCAAGTAGAGACCACCACACACTTTTAAAATCAGGTACGCTGATGGTACAGCCAATAAAATCGCCTGTAGCCCCATGACCGCTAAAAACCCAAATAATGCCGCACCTGTACCCGTGCCAAGGGCTGTAAATAACCCGTGTTTACGTGAAATCGCAATTGAGTTTTTTGCCACATAAATAAATGTAGGACCGGGGCTAATTGCACCAAGCATAAGTGCCAACGCAATCGAACCTAAAATCAATAAAGATTCCAAGATAAACCTCAAGATTAGAAGAATTTTCCAGCGAATATTTTACTTTAAAACTACTTTTTAGAGATAGAAAAATTTTTAGAGAAAATCATTAATTTTTCTGAAAAGATTTACTGATAGATTATAAATATTTTTAAAATCTTAAATTTAGAGTAAAAACTCAATTCTTTTTTCTGTTTGAATGGTTAGAACATAACACAGTCTAATGCTGAGTTTATAAAATATCCGTTTTTTCCATAAAACTAATTTTATGATCAAAATTTATAATATTTTTAATTGTAAATTTCATTTATTTTCCACAACATAAAACCCATAATAAAATTATGGTTTTATCCATTTTATCAAAAAAACAATGAGGCACATCAGATGCAAAGTAAAAAACAGAACACATTAAATACTTCAAAATCACATATCTGGATTGTTGGCGGCGGTATTGCAGGTATGGCTGCTGCTGCATTTGCCATTCGAGATGCAAAAGTGCCAGCACAAAATATTCATATTTTAGAAGAGCTAGACGTTTCTGGTGGCTCAATGGATGGCGGTCATAATCCGCTCAATCCTAATCATGCATGGGTAACTCGTGGCGGGCGCATGCTCACAGATGAAACCTATTTATGTACTTGGGACTTATTTTCGACGATTCCATCTTTAGAAGATCCAAATACCTCAGTTCGAGAAGAATGCACGCAGTTTAATGAACAAATCAAAACCCATGCTCAAGCCCGTTTGATTGACTCAAAACACACGATTTTAGATGCTGAGAAATTGGGGCTGTCGACCATGCATCGGGCTCAAATGCTTAGACTGCTTGCCCTAAAAGAAAATCGTATCGGTAGTCGTCGTATTGATGAGTTTTTAGATGACGCATTTTTTCAAACCAATTTCTGGCGAATGTGGCGCACCACATTTGCATTCCAGAAGTGGCATAGTGCGGTGGAACTACGTCGTTATTTCCTAAGATTTATCCAAGAACTGCCAAGAATCCACACTTTAGCAGGTGTTAAACGGACTAAATACAATCAATATGATTCTATGATTTTGCCATTACAACGCTGGTTAGTTGAACAAGGCGTTGATGTTCGTTTTGGCAGCTATGTCACCGATGCAGATTTTAGTGAAGATGCACAAACAGGTGAACGTAAAGCAACTAAACTTTATTTAAAAGTTCCAGAAGGTACTGAACAGATTGAACTTAACACTGAAGATGTTGCACTGTTTACACTTGGTTCTATTACGGCTGACTCACGTTACGGCGATAAACATGATGTCCCTGAACTGATTCGAGATCGACAAGATCATGGGTGGAGATTATGGGAGACATTAGCGCAAAAAGCACCTGACTTCGGTCGACCTATGACGTTTTATGGCAATGTCGATGAACATAAATGGAAGTCATTTACACTGACAATGCATGATGATGTGCTGCTGAAACGTATTATTGCTTATACAGGCAATGAACCTGGAACTGGCGCATTAATGACATGGTTTGAGTCTGGTTGGCATCTTTCTGTGGTCGTCCCTGCTCAACCCCATTTTGCAGACTTACCTGAAGGCAAATTTACGCTATGGGGTTATGGTTTTGAAATCGACCATATCGGTGACTACATTAAAAAACCAATGAGTGAAGCGACAGGTCAAGAAATCTTAATCGAACTGATCCAGCAGCTTGGTTTTGACGATATTTTAGATCATGTACTTGCACACACGGATATCACAACCGTCATGATGCCTTATGCTTCTGCGCTTTTTGCATGTCGTAAAGAAGGCGATCGTCCACTTTTGATTCCTGAAAATGCAGCAAATTTTGCATTCTTAGGTCAGTTCGTTGAACTTGAAGATGATGTAGTGTTCACAGTCGAATATTCAATTCGTGGAGCGATGCTCGCCATCTATGAATTATTTGGTGTCGATCGAGAAGTACCTGATATTTATAATGGATTGCTTGATCCAAAAGTTGGGTTAAAAGCTTTAGAAGCGGTCTTCCACTAATCAAATGATAAGGAATAGGTCAGCTCTGACTTATTCCTTAGTTTCTATTTAGACAAAACCAGATAAACAACTTCACTGGTAAACGAACCATCCGACTGAACTTGATAATATTGTTGGGCTTGATCAGATGCTTTGCTTTGTAAATATCGAATGGTCTGCACAGCATGAGCTGGTGTTTGCATGCGTTCCGTCCAACTTTGAAACTCTAAATTCAAGGATTGTTTTTCAATCATTTCAACTTTAAATCCTGCATATTCTGCAAAACGCATCCATTCTTGCAAACTATAATTTCGAACATGACTCGGATCACGAATCGTTTCTATCGTCTGAAAAAATGTATCAATAACAGGATGTGAATTGCCCAAAATATCAATAATAATAGCTTTACCTGATGCTGTTAATACACGGTGCATCTCACTCATGGCCTGCGCGACATTTTGCCAATGATGCGCTGAATAACGGCTAATAACACAATCAAAACTGCCATCGGCAAAAGCTAAAGATTCTGCTGCACCTTGCTGCCCTACAACATTTTGCAATCCTTTTTGCTGTGCTTGAGACACAACTAATTCAACCATCGACGGTGTTAAATCATAGGCTGTTACTTGTTCTACAAACGGCGCAACTTGATAGCTAACATGACCACCACCACAGCCTAAATCTAAAACTCGTTTTAATTGATGTGCTTGAATACACTGCTGCATTTTCTCAAACTCGATGCCCTGTGCATGCACTGAACTATTTAAATAAGCTTGAGATTTGTCTTGATATTGCTGCTGATTAACATGATGTTGGGTATTCATTATTATTCCAAAAAAGAATCGTGGTGCTTTTTAAAATAGCCAACTCATTAACCAAATAAAAATGATGAATTTTAATAAAATTAATAAAAATAATTTATCAGTCAAAACCCGATCAGACTTGCTGCAACATTGATTGCAACTGCCAAAATCACCGTATTAAAAATAAAAGCCAGCACACAATGAAAAATATTAAGATGCCTAGCTTGAGAACTGGTAATCGAAACATCAGCTGTCTGCGCCGAGGTACCAATGATATAACTAAAATAAATGAAATCGAGATAATCAGGTTGTTCTGTTTTTGGAAACTCCAAGCCAGTCTCATCTGAATGACTTTTTGCAAGGTAATAATCATGCGCATAATGAATAGCAAATAAGGTATGTAATAACAACCATGTAGAAAAGATTGTCCCGATTGTTAGTAAAATTAGAATACCTTTCAAGAGAGCATCATCTTTGGGAACATGACTCAACTGCACCACAATTGAAATAAAACACACGACAATCGCGATTAATACAGCGACCAAGATCATCCATTTGCCTTCATCTTGCTGTTTCGCTCGCTCAAGAATATGTGCCGCGTCTAAATGCCACATCATTTTCAGCGTCAAAAATAAATACAGCCAAATCGCAATATTCCATCCCAGTTGCAAGCATGTTGCCCAATGCCACTGAGTAAAAAAATGCAAAACTGCATAAATCAACAAACCCAATGAAAAAGTTGCTGATAAATATGGGCGGTGCTTCACCCCTCTGGCAAAACGAGATGCAAATGCTCGCATGATCGACCTATCTATTATGTTTTTACTAAAATTATTTCTTCTATTTTTAGCACTGAATCTCGCTGAATAATTGAGTTAAAAGCTTTCTTTTACTGAAACTAAACAAAATAAAGAAATGCTCCATATTTACATCGGACAAAAATGTCCGTTAAATATTAGTTAAGTTTCTAATCGAATTTCTCTCATGGTCAAACGTCAACAATTGGCAGCTCACAATCGTGATGAATTACTGAATGCTGCTGAAGAAGTCTTCAGAGTACAAGGCGTTCATGTGCCATTACAGGTGATTATTGATCATGCAGGTGTTGGCCGAGCAACCTTTTATCGAAACTTTGCCGATCGTAAGGCACTGATAGCAGCATTATTAGAACGTGCAATTACACGTTTAGAGCAAAGAGCACAGGCTTTGATGCCCTATGACGATGGTTTCATTCGTTTGATTGAAAGTAATTTGGAACAACTTCCTCAGCTCGTTGTACTGATTGATTACTGGCGCATTATTGATCGCCAAGACCCAATCATGCTAAATATTTATGAACGGCGAGATAAAGCATTACAACCACTCATTGATCAAGCTATACAACATCATTTATGCCGCCCTGATTTAACCACGCAAGATTTTGCGATGATCACGGCGATTTTAGGTTCTTCATTTCAAGGACATACTGCTGCCGATCAAGTTAGGCTCGCTAGACGTGCAATAGAATTATTATTAAACGGCATTAAAATTTAGTTCGAGGATAATATGGATAAAACACCTCGCTATCTTGAAACCCCTCCAAACTGGTCTGTGGATGAGCGTCCAACTTTGCCCGGGTCACCTGCGGCTATTGCCCATGCAACACCGAAGCGCTTGGCCTATTTTGTTATTGGTTTATTTATCGCGATTGCAGCAAGTCTAAGTAACGGCTTTATTGTTGCAAACTTACCCATTTTTCAGGGTGAATATGGCTTAACACCATCACAGGCAGCATGGTTACCTGCTGTGTATGTGATGGCGAATGTCAGTTCCAACTTGATTCTATTTAAAGCGCGTCAGCAGTATGGTTTACGCTTATTTTCAGAAATTGGTCTGCTGGTTTTTATCGGCGTTTTGATTCTGCATATCTTTGTTAAGACCTATGAAATGGCACTTTTCGTGCGTTTCATCGCGGGTTTAGCTGCTGCCCCACTCAGTTCATTAGGCATGTATTACACCATGCAAGCCTTTAGCCGTGCAGATATGCCGAAAGGGATTTATTTGGCTTTCGGTTTCCAACAACTTGGGCTGCCATTAGCTTGGATTATTTCGCCTTTTCTTTTGAGTGCGAATCAGTGGGATGTGATTTACACCTTTGAATTAGGCTTAGCAATTTGCTGTTTTGCAATGGTCGTGTCGCTCAAACTACCACGAAGCTTACGTTTAGATGTTTTCGAGAAACAAGATTTCTTTACCTTTGCTTTACTCGCACCCGGTTTTGCTTGTTTATGTATTGTTTTAACTCAAGGCCCTATTCTTTGGTGGTTCAATAGTCCATGGCTGGCCTATATCTTGATTGTCGGTTTTTGCCTCATCGTACTTGGCCTAACCTACGAACACTATCGTAGCAACCCACTGATCATGACTCGATGGCTTGCAGCAGGAGAGTTATTAAGCTTTATTGTGAGTGCCTTTGCTCTACGCTTATTAATGTCGGAACAAAGCTATGCCGCAGTGAACTTTTTGAAAACTATGGGAATGGGACCTGACCAATTTGTGCCACTTTATGTTGTGATCTTCTGCGGAACGA
>NZ_DJLC01000251.1:0-3043 GCF_002434875.1 Acinetobacter sp. UBA6526
TTCAAACCTTTGTGCAACAAAGCCGTTGATCAAGCAACTCTCAAGTCATCTGCGTGTATGTCTAGAATCATCTAACAGCTAGACAGTAGATTGATTAAATAATTTTAGTAGACCCTTCGCAGAGTCTGTTTTTGAGTTAAACGTCATAAAATGAAATTATGATGCTAGTCTGCATAATTTTATCGAGTTTCTTATCAATCTGATTGCGATAGAGGCGAGGTAAAATACGTGAAATTTTTGCAAGAACACGTGCTTGTGTGCTTGCAATAACCATAAATTCAGATGAAAAACATCGTCATTGATTTCTTTACATGCATTTCAAACAAGCATGCTTCTACCTAGTTGCTTTAAACAGCAGAAATGAAGAACCGTTTCTTGTTCTTCATTTCAATTTACCTAAAAGATGGTCTTAGACCACCGCATCATTTTGCAAAAGCGTATCGCCGTATTGTGCACGAAGCTCTGCTTTGACAATTTTCCCTGTTCCGTTGACTGGAAGTGCATCGACAAAGATGACTGCATCTGGAATCTGCCAGCGAGCGATTTTATTTTCAAAGTATGCAAGTATATCTGCTTCCGTTATTGATGCATTTTCTTGTTTGACTGCAATTAAAATAGGTCGTTCATCCCATTTTGGATGTTTTGCTGCAATTGCAGCAGCCATACGAATGTCAGGATGACCTACAGCAATATTTTCTATTTCGACCGAAGAAATCCATTCGCCACCCGATTTGATGAGGTCTTTTGCCCGATCACAAATAGTCATATAGCCGTCTGAGTTGATCGTTGCAATATCACCAGTATCAAACCAACCATCGGCCGTTAAAGAACTTTTTTCTTGATTAAAGTAGTGATCAACAACCCATGGACCACGGACTTGTAGGTTTCCTTGTGTTTGACCATCATTTTCAAGAGGAATCGTACTGTCGCCATCTACAATACGTAATTCAATACCAAAAGGTGGACGACCTTGTGTGAGACGTAATTGTTCAAACTCTTCAGTGTTTAATGCAAAATGTTTAGCTTTAGGCTGATTCGCTGTCCCAAGTGGGCTGGTTTCAGACATACCCCAAGCATGAATCGTGTCGCAATCATAATTATATTTAAAGTCTCGAATAATTGATGGAGGACAAGCAGCGCCACCAACAACATTACGAACCATACTTTCTAAACGGGTACCTTTTTTCTTTGCAGCGGCCAACAGGCCTTGCCAAATTGTAGGAACACCTAATGCTACCGTAACTTTATAGTCATCAATTAAGTTAACGAGGCTATCACCATCTAAGTTCGGACCAGGTAATACAATCGAACTACCAACCATCGCCGTTGCATATGGAATTCCCCATGCATTTACGTGGAACATTGGAACAACAGGCATCACAATATCTTTAGCCGATAAGTTCAGAGAATCAGGCAACGAGATCGCCATGGTATGAAGTAAGGTAGAGCGATGGCTATATAACACGCCTTTTGGATTACCTGTTGTACCTGATGTATAACATAAAGAGCTGGGAGTGTTTTCATCTAACTGAGGCCAATCAAATGTTGTTGATTGATCCTGAATCAGCTCATCATAAAAAATAACTTCAGGGAGTGCCGCAGCAACTTTTTCGTCAAAAGCACTGAGACAAATAAATCTTTCAACAGTAGGAACTTTGTCTTTAATCGCAGTGATTAATGGTAAAAATGTTGTGTCAAAGAAAATGGCTTTGTCTTGAGCATCATTGATAATGAAAATCAGCTGTTCAGGAAACAGGCGAGGATTAATAGTATGACAGACCAAACCACTACCTGAAATGGCATACCAAGACTCTAAGTGACGATGGTTATTCCATGCGATGGTTGCTAGACGATCACCCTCATTCAAATTAAATGTTTTAAAAGCATTTGCTAAGCGTTTGGTATTTTGTTGAACCTGCTGCCAATTGGTTGTGGTGATTTGCCCACTTACTTCTCGTGAAATAATTGAAGTATCAGCATGATATTTTGCTGCATGCTCGATCAAGTTACTAATTAACAAAGACTGATGCATCATTTTGCCAAACATTTTATTCATCCTTGTTCGCTGTTCTATAAAGTTCTTATAGTTTTATTTGTTGTATCTCATTTCTGCACCCAGTTTTATGTAACGAGGTATGTTTTTCGCGGTTAGGGGTATAAAACTGAACAGATTTATCAGCCTTTTTTTGAACAAGAAAATCTAAAATCTGAGTTGATCAAGCAGTGGTTAGATAATTTAGAATGTAACCCATATTTATCCCGTAAAGAGAAAATAAAAAAATTTGCCTAATGATAAGTACGTTATTTGAGCCAATAATATTTTAAACAAGGTAGCTTAAGGTCTATAGCTAATTTTATAAATGTGTCGAGTTTTTTAAGAACTGAGTACATTTTTTATTACTCAAATTTAAGCCTGTATTCAGCTCTATTTGGTCAAATTAGATTGTTTTCTTATTGGATTACAATATGATCAATGATAAAAATACAGAGCAAATACTCAGTAAAGTGCCAGAAGTAACACTACTCTTTTGGATCATAAAAATTGCTGCAACGACTTTAGGTGAAACCGCTGGCGATGCATTTTCAATGTCACTCAATCTCGGCTATCTGCTCAGTACCGCAATTTTTACGGTGTTATTCATCGTACTAGTAGCCTTTCAGATTAGAGCAAAGGGTTACCATCCATTCTTTTATTGGGCAACGATTATTGCCACCACCACATTAGGAACAACTATTGCAGATTTTGTTGATCGTTCTTTGGGTATTGGATATTTAGGCGGAAGTCTCATTTTATCTGCTTTACTGGCTGCATCTTTGTTTATTTGGAATCTCAGTTGTGGTTCGATCGCAGTCAATACGATTCAATCTCCGAAAAATGAAGCATTTTATTGGTTGACTATTATGTTTTCACAAACGCTCGGAACAGCATTGGGAGATTGGACAGCAGATACTCAGGGACTTGGTTATACAGGGGCAATGCTGATTTTTGGTGGGCTTCTCATTTTTTTGATTATTCTTTATTTTGATACAAAAGTTTCAAGAA